>NZ_JBSKHQ010000015.1:0-132532 GCF_057128665.1 Zestomonas ipomoeae | reverse complement strand
CGGATATACGAATGCAACCGCGCTGACGACAGGATCGAAAAAAGCTGTCCTCACTGCTTGTGGGGAGAGTCCATATAAGTTGTTAGGTCGATGTACCACGTTTCAACCGCCGTTCTGCGGCTGCACGCATCAACGGCCAGTTTTCTTTGCTCTTCAGTGCGTCCGTATAGCCTTGATTTGCAGCAGCCTCAAGCATTTGCTCAGCCAGCTCCAGCGCTGAAGCATCTCCTCGCGAAAGAACCCTCGTATGATATTCAATGAAGAGCATGTACTGTGACTCTGCATCTCCTTGGCTTGCAGCAAGCTCGTACTCCGCCACTTCGCGCTGATGCCGCTCTTCATTCAGTGTTTCATAAGGTCGGACGCCAATTTTCTTAAATGAAAATGAATCTATAAGTGAGAAGATTGCTCGGCCAAGCATTTTTTCGGCGTCGTCAGCAGGCATATTTAAAATATATGGAGTATCTAGCCTGGCACCATCGAACTCTTTAGCGCGGATTTCTTCTGTGTCGCCAATGGCGACGGTATAAAGAATGACTTCATTCTTCTCTTCATCGAAGTGAATCAAGATGTCTCGCTTTCCGTGCTTGGACACTGCGCAGTTCTCCTTTGAGACCTAACGATTAAGCTAAGGGGCGGCGGAACGCCGTCCCAGCGAAAGAAATGAGCGATTTCAGCGCCTTGTTAGGCATTTCGCACATAGAGTAGCAAAGCATTATTCAATATCAATGTATTTAGTATGTGCATGTATGCCGCAAGGGCAGCACTCTTTCGGCGACCATCTGACGACGATATAGGGCTTTCCATTTCCCTTTTTTTCTACTGTGAATTCTGCGCGAGCAACCCCAGACGTGAAGCTGGGGCTAAGCGTTTCGTGTGGCTCGGAAGTGGAGGCGCTTTTAACATCGCTCTCGGTATATGCGAGAGTTATTATTGGATCAGATAAATCTTCCACCTTTCGCGGGACTGTAACCCTATATCTGTTTAAGCCAGAAAGTTTTTCAAGTTTTATTAGATCATCGAATTCTTGCCCGCTCCTTGGTGCATAACATGCCAACGAAGCTTGTGAAAATAGGAAGCTGATGATGATTATGAAAGTACGCATGTTTTGCCTAACGTTTGGTTAAGGGGCGGGCTTTAGCCCGTCCCAGTGAGCGTAGCGAACGGTTTGAACCTGTTGTTAGGCATTTGCATTGCTGGTGTAGATTGCACGATAGATGGCCCCGGCGAGCCCAGCCCAAAATACCAAAGCTATTGCTAATAAATCTGGCCACAACGCAGTAATAGATATTGCCCCGGATATTGCTACAGGAATTAAGATGCAGTACGTATAGGTAAGTTTTTTGTTGGCTTCTAGTGCTGGGTGTAGGAAGTAGACCAAGCCAGCCGCCATGATTATGCCCAGTGGGACTGCAAAGATAAATGCGATTGCTAGGTTCATTGGATTAATAGATGCGTATATTTTCTCAGGTAAGACAACCGATGCTGCCATTGTTGTAGCCGCTGCTAATATTGGAGCAAGTATGGTGGCGGTTTCGCGGCGCATGTGGGTGTGCCTAACGTTTGGTTAAGGGGCGGGCTTTAGCCCGTCCCAGCGAGCGGAGCGAGCGATTTGAACCGCTTGTTAGGCAAGCGGTTCGAAGGGCGGCAGCGGGGCGCTGATGCGACGCCGTACCTGCCTTTGATTTTTGATGTACTTGCATGCGTTCCTTCGCCTTTCCACTTGGGGTTTGCTGGCGTGATGTTATGGCCAGCGTGATGACATTGCTCTCAGCGGACAACCTGCCGGCCAGCGATTTTATGGCCTGGGCGATGATATGGCTTCCACCGATTTCCGGCCCGGTCACGATTTCAAATGCGCCGATGCTTTTTCAGGGATATGCACGGTGCCGGATTATTCATTCTGCGATTTCCCCTGGGTGCACGGCTTTGAGCTCTATATGCCTAACGTTTGGTTAAGGGGCGGGCTTTAGCCCGTCCCAGTGAGCGAAGCGAACGGTTTGAACCATTTGTTAGGGGCCAATAACGCGCCCGGTTCCATCATTTAAAGCAACTCGAATTTTGTTTTCAAATGCTGATTTTTGTATAGGGTCAGTTAGATCAATTTTACCTACTACAACTCTATACTGCGGAGTTTCAAAAGCAGGGAAAAGACGAATTTCCACAACTATATCGGCGCTATTATTGTCAACCTTCGCTGTCCATTCCAAATGGTGATGCCCAGCAGGGTCAGGCGGTGGGATCTCCCAATCGCCACCGATTAAGTATGAAATATTGTCATCTCTATTAAGAATTACGTCTATAAGCTGTTTGTGTGGAATAAATCCGCCCAACCCAAGCTCAGCAACAATATACGAATATGCTATTTTAGCTAGCATTCTTGCAAATTCATTTGGAACAGCCATGAATTGCATTTTTCTGTCCCAGTTGTATTCTGCGACAAGTTTATCTAATTCTTTTTTGCTAAATATTGTTATGGGGAGCCAGTTAAATTTTGACTGATCTTCAGTATTTCCCTTCAGATAGTCACACTCTTCATACTTGTACATGATAAGAGTTACTGGGCACTCTTTGTATGGGACTTTTTTCTTTCCAGTATTTCCGAAATTATCTACTGTGCCAATCTCTATAAATTCTGGGCGTTTATTCTTTCTTCTTGTCTTTACGCCATACCTGATTCTGAAGTGACCAAAAATTCTTCTAGCTACAGTGTGCTCATATTTATGAGTTTCTTTTTCGCATGACTTGCAGCTTGCCTTAGGTAAAATCATTGCTCCATTGAGTGATAGCGGAATTATGTGCTCATCTCCAAGCACTCCTTTGCTATTACCACAATATATGCATGATTGTACTGGTGGGTATTTCATTTGGTCCCTAACAAGAATTAGGCCCCCTAAATGGGGCGTTGGATTACACCAGAAATGGTGCATAACGCCTTCCCTGGTAATCTAACCCATTGAAAAATATAGCAGTGGTCCGTGCTTAGGGGACTTGGACAAGGATGGATTAGGCACCATGGAAAGCAAGCCAAAATTACTCGACCAGCTTCGCGCCGTCATCCGTACCAAGCATTACAGCATTCGTACCGAGGAGGCTTACGTAGGCTGGGTGCGGCGATTCATTCTGTTTCATGGAAAGCGGCATCCGCAGGAAATGGGGGCACAGGAGATCGAAGCATATTTGTCCCACTTGGCCGTGCAGCGCAATGTCGCGGCATCTACGCAGAATCAGGCGCTCGCGGCGGTTCTGTTTCTCTACAAGGAAGTGCTCGGCATGGAGTTGCCGTGGCTCGACGGGGTTACGCGTGCACGGCGTCCCGAACGGTTGCCTGTGGTGTTGAGCGTCTCGGAGGTTCAGCGTTTGCTGGCGGCGATGGAGGGAACGACTGGCCTGATGGCACAGCTCATGTATGGCACGGGCATGCGGCTGATGGAGGTATTGCGCTTGCGGGTAAAAGACGTGGATTTCGAGCGCCGACAGATTTTGGTGCGCGATGGAAAGGGACAGAAAGATCGCGTCACTCTGCTGCCGGAGCGTTTGCAGGGGGCTCTGAGCAGCCATCTGCAATGGGTGCGGACCTTGCACGATAGTGACTTGATGGACGGTTTCGGCGAAGCGGTGCTGCCCTTTGCACTGGCGCGTAAGTATCCGAACGCCGGTCGCGACTGGGGATGGCAATTCGTGTTTCCTTCCACGCGACTGAGTGTCGATCCCCGGTCTGGCAAGCGGGCTCGTCACCATGCGGATGAGAAAACCCTGCAACGAGCGATTCGGGCGGCGCTGCGAATTGCGCGGATCGACAAGCTAGCCAGCAGTCATACGCTACGCCATTCGTTTGCTACGCATCTGCTGGAGCGCGGCTACGACATTCGCACTATTCAGGAGTTGTTGGGGCATAAGGACGTGAGTACGACGCAGATTTATACCCATGTGCTCAATCGTGGCGGCTGTGGCGTGATCAGCCCGCTGGATGCCTGAGCCCTCTCACTGCTCCACCCCTCGCAATCGCTCGGAGCGCCGGCGCAGCAGCTCCAGCGTCACCAACAACGCAATCGACACCAATATCAACAACGTCGCAATCGCCAGGATGCTCGGGTTGATCTGTTCGCGCAGCCCCGAAAACATCTGGCGGGGGATGGTGCGCTGTTGGGGGCCGGCCATGAAGAGGATGACCACCACTTCGTCGAAGGAGGTGATGAAGGCGAACAGGGCGCCGGAGATCACGCCGGGGCGGATCAGCGGCATGATGACGTCGAAGAATGCGCGCAGCGGGGTGGCGCCGAGGTTGAGGGCGGCGCGGACCAGGGAGTAGTCGAAGCCGGCCAGGGTGGCGGTGACGGTGATGATGACGAAGGGCGTGCCCAGGGCGGCGTGGGCGAGGATCACGCCCAGGTAACTGCCGGCCAGGTTGAAGTTGGAGTAGAAGAAGAACATGCCGGCGGCAGTGATGATCAGCGGCACGATCATCGGTGACAGCAACAGCGCGGTGATGAAGCGGCGGAACGGCATATCGTCGCGGGCCAGGCCGACCGCCGCGCAGGTGCCCAGGGCGGTGGCGACGATGGTGGAGCAGATGCCGATGAAGAAGCTGTTCTGGATCGCCAGCACCCATTTCGGGTCATCGAAGATCGCCCGGTACCAGCGCAGCGAGTAGGCGTCCGGGTCGAGGCGCAGCATGCCTTCGGTAAAGCTGAAGAACGGCTCGACGTTGAACGACAGCGGCACGATGACCAGGATCGGCAGGATCAGGAACAGCAGCACCAGCCAGGAGCCGAAGCTCAGCAGGCGGGCGCCGAGACGGTGCCAGAAACCGTAGTAGGCGGGAATCATGCTCACCCCAGTTTGATGTTGCTGGCGCCGACGAAGCGGTCGTACAGCCAGTAGAGCAAGAGGATCAGCGCCAGCAGGATGGAGCCCAGCGCGGCGGCCAGTTCCCAGTTGTTCGAGCGCTGCATGTGGAAGGCGATGATGTTGCTGATCATCTGCCCGTCGGTGCCGCCGACCAGCGCCGGGGTGATGTAGTAGCCGACGGAAATGATGAACACCAGCAGGGCGCCGGCGCTGAGGCCCGGCAGGGTCATCGGGAAGTAGATGCGGGCGAAGGCCGGGATCGGTCTGGCGCCAAGGGACAGGGCGGCGCGCAGGTAGCTGGGGTCGATGCCGCGCATCACGCTGTACAGCGGCAGGATCATGAACGGCAGCAGGATGTGGGTCATGGCGATGATGGTGGCGAACGAGGTGTAGAGCATCTCCAGCGGTTCGCCGGTGAGGCCGACGCCCATCAGGAAGGAGTTGATCACGCCGTTGGTCTGCAGCAGGGCGATCCAGGCGGTGGTGCGTACCAGCAGCGAGGTCCAGAACGGCAGCAGTACCAGTACCAGCAGCAGGTTGGCGCGGTTCGACGGCAGCCCGGCCAGGTAGTAGGACAGCGGGTAGCCGAGCAGGGCGCAGAGCAGGGTGATGACCAGCGCCATGTTCAGGGTCTTGGTGTAGAGCTGCAGGTAGATCTGGGTGTCTTCGCGTACCTGGATGCCGTCGTCCGGGTGCAGTTCCAGGTCGAGGGCGGTCAGGTAGTAGTCGTAGGTGTACGGTTGGCCGGCGCGCTGGATGGCGAACCAGAGATCCGGCTTGCTCCAGTTGCGATGGGCCTTGAGCAATTCGTCGGCACCGCGCTCGGCGAGGGCCTGTTCGTCCAGGCGGCCAAGCTTGCGCGCGCTGGATTTGACCACGCTGGACATGCCGGCGTAGGCGCGGTTGAACTCTTCGGCCAGCTTGCCGGAGAGGCGCTGCTTGGCCAGGTCGTGAAGTTCGCTGGCGAACACGCTCAGGGTCTGCGCGTCCGGGGTCTGCTTGCCGTCCCAGCGCTCCAGTTCGTCGAGGGTTTGCGGAATCAGTTCCGCCACCGTCGGGTGGTGCACGCTGCGCCAGAGCATGCTGCCGATGGGCGCGACGAAGGTCAGCAGGATGAACAGCAGCAAAGGCACCACGAAGAGGAACGCGGTCCACCGTTTGTGGCGGCGGCCGGAGGCGGCTTGCTTGGCTTCGCTGGTGGTCAGGGATGACAAACGAGAACTCCTGATGCGGATTTGCGCGGTGTGCCCCTCACCCCCGGCCCCTCTCCCGGTGGGAGAGGGGAGGGTGACGCCCGGATCAGCGCAGTGCCATCCGGGGTGGGCGGGTTACTTCAGCAGCCACTCGTTGAATTTCTCGCCGAGGGACTCGCCGTAGTCGGCCCAGAACTCCGAGCCGGCCTGGATGCCCTGGTCGAGGTGGGCGGTGGGCAGGTGCGGGGCGGCGGCGGGGTCCATCATCGGCGTGGAGGACTTGCGGGTCGGGCCGTAGGCCACATCCGACATGCCCGCCAGCGGCTTGGACTGGGTGGCGTAGGCGATGAACTTGAAGGCCAGGTCCTTCTTCGGCGAGCCCTTGAGCACGGCCCAGGCGTCGAGGTCGTAGACGTGGCCGTCCCAGACGATCTCGAACGGCTTGCCTTCCTGGCGGATGGCGTCGTAGAAGCGGCCGTTGGCCGACTGCACCAGCACCGCGCCGCCGTCGTTGAGCAGTTGCGGGGCCTGCGACCAGGAGTCGAACCAGACGATGTCGTTCTTGATGGTGGCCAGTTTGTCGAAGGCGCGCTGCTGGCCTTCCGGGGTGGCCAGCACCGCGTAGACGTCCTCGGGCTTCACGCCGTCGGCCATCAGCGCCCACTCCATGTTCACCTGCGGGCGCTTGCGCATGGCGCGCTTGCCGGGAATCTTCTTGGTGTCGAAGAAGTCTTCGATGGACGCGGCCGGGGTCTTGCCGATGGTGTTCTTGTTGTAGGCGAACACCACCGACCAGACGATGTTGCCCACCGCGCACTCGCTGGCCAGTGCCTCGGGGATGAAGTCCTCGGCGGCCGGCTTGCCGTCGGCACCGGCGGGCAGGATGTCGCGCGGAATCTCTTCCAGCAGGCCTTCGGAGCAGGCGCGCTCGAGGTCGATCACCTCGACGTCGACCACGTCCCACTGGATGTTGCCGGACTCCACCTGGGCCTTCATCTCGGCCACGCCGCCGGAATAGTCCTCGAACAGCACCTTGACCCCGGTGTCCTTCTGGAACGGGTCGATCATGTGGTTCTTCTGCGCCGCGCCGTAGGCGCCGCCCCAGGACACCACGGTGAGGCTGTCTTCGGCGCTGGCGCTGGCGGAAACCAGGCCCAGTGCGGCGGCGAGGGTGAAGGCGGAAACGGTCGTGCTCAGTGTTCTAACCATTGCTTTGCTCCATTTGCCGGTTTTTTGTTCAGAGCGTCGTCGGGACTTCCTGCCGGTCCAGGGCCTGGCTGTCGCTGGGCAGCCAGGCCAGGGCGACTTCTTCCTGGGCGCTGAGTTGCGGGGCTGAACTGTCGTTCAGATTCTTCACCACCAGCTCGCTGCCGTCGGCGGCCTGGAAGTGGTAGCGAATGTATTCGCCGACGTAATGGCGGGTGACGAAGCGCGCGCGCACCTGGTTGCCGGCATCGCCGAGGCGGGTGGTAAAGGTCAGCTTTTCCGGGCGCACCGAGACGGTGGTCGGTTGCCCCAGTGTGGTGCAGTTGGCCTTCAGTGCGCTGACCTGGGAGCCGTCGACCAGGCGCACGCTGACGGTGTCCTCGCCCACGGTTTCGACGACGCCGGGCAGCTTGTTGCTCTCGCCGATAAAGTCGGCGACGAACAGGTTGGCCGGACGCTCGTAGAGCACGTGGGGCGGCGCGCACTGCTGGACGATGCCGTGGTTGAATACGGCGATGCGGTCGGACATGGTCAGCGCTTCGGTCTGGTCGTGGGTGACGTAGATGACGGTGAAGCCGAGCTGCTCATGCAGGCGCTTGATCTCGAACTGCATCTGCTCGCGCAGCTTCTTGTCCAGCGCGCCGAGCGGTTCGTCCATCAGCACGATGTCCGGGGCGAAGATCAGCGCGCGGGCCAGGGCCACGCGCTGGCGCTGGCCGCCGGAAAGTTGGCCGGGATAGCGGTTGCCGAAGGATTGCAGCTCGACCAGGGCCAGGTATTCGTCGACCTTGGCGCGGATTTCGTCCTTGGGTTTCTTGCGGATTTTCAGCGGGTAGGCGAGGTTCTCGCGGATGGTCATGTGCGGGAACAGTGCGTACTGCTGAAAGACCATGCCGATGTTGCGTTCGTAGGGGGCGATGCTGGTGACGCTGCGGCCGTTGATCAGGATCTCGCCGCTGGTCACGTCCTCGAAGCCGGCGAGCATCATCAGGCAGGTGGTTTTGCCGGAGCCGGAGGGGCCGAGCAGGGTGATGAATTCGCCCTGGGCCACCTCCAGGTTGAAGTCCTTCACCACCAGGGTCTTGTGGTCGTAGGTCTTCTTCACATTGGTGAATTGCAGGAACGGTCGATCCTTGGCTTGGTCGGCCATCAATCCTCCCCCGATCGGGTCAAGTGCTCTGCATCGGTGCCGGACTTATGGCCCGGCGACCCCGTCACCCGCTTGCCGGGCGTACCGGGTGCGGGTCTGTGGGGTTTCCTAAGGCAATTAGCGCGCCAGAAGATGACTGGCCAGTCGCTATGCCGGATTCAGCATAGACCATGCTGGCCATGTAGCCCTGGCTGGGGTGCTGGGTAACAGATACCTGGTGCCGGGCGTTACTGGAGGCTGAACGGTCGGCGCGGCTGTCTTGCCGATGGCCCCCGTGAGGCTGCCTGCGAAGGATTGGACGCTGTGCGGTTGAGGAGCGAAGCGACGAAGCCCAACTACGCGTCACGGCGCGGCTCGGTCACGTTGGGCTTCGCTACGCTCAACCGCAACCTACTGGCTGGCGACTGGGTAGGCGGGCCTTGCCTGCGAAGGCAGGACGGCACTGATGGTTCCCGGGCGTGGCCCGCTCCTGCGGAACGTCAACTCAGCTCGGCAGGATGCGGCAGGTCAGGCTCTTGATGTAGCGGGTCTCGGCGATGGCCGGGTGCACCGGGTGGTCAGGGCCCTGGCCGCCGCGTTCGAGCAGTTGCATGCTGCGGTCCAGGTGGCGGGCGCTGGAGAGCAGGATGTTCTGCAGGTCGTCTTCCGGCAGGTGCATGGAGCAGGAGGCGCTGACGAGGATGCCGTCCTTGTTGAGCAGGCGCATGGCCTGTTCATTGAGGCGGCGGTAGGCGGCCTCGCCGTTCTTCAGGTCCTTCTTGCGCTTGATGAAGGCCGGCGGGTCGGCGATCACCACGTCGAAGCGTTCTTCGGCGAGCTTCAGCTCCTTCAGCGCCTCGAACACATCGCCTTCGACGCAGGTCATCTTCTCGCCGACGCCGTTGAGCGCCGCGTTGCGCTCCACCCCATCGAGGGCGAAGCCCGAAGCGTCGACGCACATCACCTCGGCAGCGCCGAAGGCGGCCGCCTGCACGCCCCAGCCCCCGATGTAGCTGAACAGATCGAGCACGCGTTTGCCCTGCACGTAGGGCGCCAGGCGCGCGCGGTTCATGCGGTGATCGTAGAACCAGCCGGTCTTCTGCCCTTGCAACACCGGGGCTTCGAACTTGACGCCATTCTCTTCCAGGGCGACCCACTCCGGCACTTCGCCGTAGGCGGTGGCAACGTAGCGCTCCAGGCCTTCCGCATCGCGGGCGGCAGAGTCGTTCTTCCACAGCACGCCGCTGGGCTTGAGCACCTGAATCAGCGCGGCGAGCACGTCGTCCTTGTGCCGCTCCATGGCCGGCGAGGCCAGTTGCACCACCAGCACGTCATGGAAACGGTCGACCACCAGGCCGGGCAGCAGGTCGGCATCGCCGTAGACCAGGCGATAGCAGGGCACGTCGAACAGCCGCTCGCGCAGGGACAGGGCGACATTGATGCGGTGCACCAGCAGCGACTTGTCGAGCACGTGCTTGGTATCGCGGGAGACCAGGCGGGCGCAGATCAGGTTGTTCGGGCTCAGGGCCACCACGCCCAGCGGCTTGCCGCCGGCCGCTTCGAGAATGGCCTGGTCGCCGGCGGCGAAGCCGTTGAGCGGGGTCGCCGCCACGTCCACCTCGTTGCTGTAGACCCACAGATGGCCGGCGCGCAGGCGACGGTCGGCATTGGCTTTTAGGCGCAGGCTGGGCAGGGACATGGGGGGCTCCGGGAAAAAGAGCGGAAGTATAACCCGCCGCTTGCGATGGGCGCAGCGAAGCCGCGCAGCCGAGTGTCATCCTGCCGGCTCTGTTCGCGGGCGTGAACAGCTCCTGCGGCGGATACCCGCGAACCCGGCATTCGCTCTGCCGCGGCTCAGGCCGCCAGCGCCTCGATGAGCTTCTGATTGAAAGCGGGAATGTCGCCGGGGTTGCGGCTGCTGATCAGTGTGCCGTCGACCACCACTTCCTGGTCGACCCAGTGGGCGCCGGCGTTTTTCAGGTCGTCGGCCAGCGACGGCCAACTGGTCATGGTCTTACCCTTGACCAGGTCGCAGGATGCCAGCAACCAGGCGCCGTGGCAGATCACGGCAATCGGCTTGCCGGTGCGCGCGGCATCCTGCACCAGCTTCTGCGCCAGCGGCACGGTGCGAATGGCATCGGCATTGACCACGCCACCGGGCAGTACCAGAGCGTCGTAGTCCTCGACATGGACATGTTCGAGGGTCTTGTCGACATCGAACTTGTCGCCGGGCGTCGTGTGATGCCAGCCGGTGACCTGCCCGGCGTGGTCGCTGACGATCTCGGTCCGGGCGCCGGCCTTTTCCAGGGCCTCTTTGGGGCCGGTCATCTCGGCCTGTTCGAAACCGTCGGTCACCAGCAGTGCTATACGTTTGCCATTGAGGGTGTCGGCCATTTATAAACTCCTGATCCGGGTTGAAGATTCGCCGCGTCTGCCGATACACCGGCGGGCGGGCTCCTTGAAATTCCGACCCCGCCCTACCGCAAAGTTCCAGCCTGCTGCCTGAGCGGCTTACCACGAGCATTTCCGTCATGGCCCTTGAACTCTCCGCCGAACAGATCCGCCAGGTGCTCCAGGGCATCAGCGTGCCACCGCAACCGCAAATCATGGTCGACCTGCAGATGGAACAGGTCATGCCCAATCCCGACCTGAAGACCATTGCCAAGCTGATCGGCCAGGACCCCGGCCTGTCCGGCGCGCTGCTGAAGATCGTCAATTCGCCGTTCTTCGGCCTGGCCAACCGCATTGCCTCGATCCAGCAGGCGGTCAACCTGCTCGGCTGCGACACGGTGATCAACCTGATCAACGCCCAGTCGATCAAGGGCGAGATGAGCGACGAGGCCATCGTCACCCTCAATCGTTTCTGGGACAGTGCCCAAGACGTGGCGATGACCTGCCTGAGCCTGGCCAAGCGCATCGGCTACCAGGCGCCGGACGAGGCCTACACCCTGGGGCTGTTCCACAATTGCGGCATCCCGCTGATGATCAAGCGCTTCCCCAACTACATGAACGTGCTGGAGGAGGCCTATGCCAGCGCCACCGCCGAGCGGCGCATCGTCGACACGGAAAACCGCATCCTCAATACCAACCATGCGGTGGTCGGCTACTTCATTGCCAAGTCATGGAACCTGCCGTTGCACCTCTGCGAGGTGATCGCCAACCACCATAATGCCTTGTCGATCTTCAGCGACGATTCCGGCCGCGATGCGCAGTTGAAGACGTTGCTGGCGATCCTGAAGATGGCCGAGCACATCTGCGCCACGCCACAGGTGCTCGGCGCCCAGCTGGAAGATTTCGAGTGGCAGAGCATCGAGACGATGGTGCTGGAGTATGTCGGGCTGTCCGAATACGACTTCGAGAACCTCAAGGAGAGCATTCGCGAGCTGAGCCTCAGCTGAACCCACCCACCTCGTCGGCCTGCGGCATTCCTGCTAAGGTTTGCCGCCCGCCGCTGCCGTTCGCCGTCATGCCTGAACTACCCGAAGTCGAAACCACCCGTCGCGGCCTGGCCCCGCACCTCGAAGGCCAGCGTGTCAGCCGCGTGATCGTGCGCGAGCGGCGCCTGCGCTGGCCCATTCCCGAGGACCTCGACGTGCGCCTGTCCGGGCAGCGCATCGAAGGCATCGAACGGCGTGCCAAATACCTGCTGTTCCAGGCCGAGGCCGGCACCCTGATCGGCCACCTGGGCATGTCCGGCAGCCTGCGCATGGTGCCGGCGGACTTGCCGGCGGCCAAGCACGAGCATGTGGATATCGTGCTGGAAAGCGGCATGGCCCTGCGCTACACCGACCCGCGACGGTTCGGCGCGCTGCTCTGGAGTCTCGATCCGCTCAACCACGAATTGCTGCGTAGCCTGGGCCCGGAACCGCTGACCGAGGCGTTCGCCGGCGAGCGGCTGTACCAGCTGTCCCGCGGGCGCAGCATGGCGGTCAAGCCGTTCATCATGGACAACGCGGTGGTGGTGGGGGTGGGCAACATCTACGCCAGCGAAGCGTTGTTTGCTGCTGGCATCGACCCCCGGCGCGCCGCCGGCTCGATCTCGCGAGCGCGCTACGAGCGGCTGGCGCAGGAGATCAAGCGGGTGCTGGCCCATGCCATCGAGCGGGGAGGCACGACCCTGCGCGACTTCGTCGGCGGCGACGGCCAGCCCGGCTACTTCCAGCAGGAGTTGTTCGTCTACGGCCGCGGCGGCGAATTCTGTAAAACCTGCGGCGGCACCCTGCGCGAGGTGCGCCTGGGCCAGCGGGCCAGCGTCTTCTGTGGTCGCTGCCAGCGCTGATGCGCGGTTTGCGTGGCGATTGACGTCCGTCACGCTGACAATTGCGCGAGCACTGTTATAGTTACTTGCACTGCCACCTATAGCTAAGGACCGCTCCATGAATCTGTTCCGCTCGACTGCCGTTGTCTTGGCGCTGACCACTGGCCTGCTGGCGATGCCGGCGCAGGCGAATGAGGTGGCCCAACAGAACACCAGCGGCGATCCGCATTACACCGCCAACGCGCCCAAAGGCTTCGCCATGGCCGGTGACCTGTTGATCGCCCGTCCGCTGTTGATCGGTGCCACCGTCGTGGGTGCCGGCCTGTTCGTCATCAGCCTGCCGTTCTCCGCCCTGGGCGGCAACGTCAAGGAAGCCGGCAAGGCACTGGTCGTCGAACCGGGCCGCGAAGCCTTCGTGCGCTGCCTGGGTTGCACCACCAGCGGCTACAAGCAGGACTGATCGCCTGAAATGACCGAAAAGAGCCGCTCCCGTCTGGTACGGGCGCGGCTTTTTTCATGGTGCCTGCTGTTTGCTTTGCTCGGACTGTCCTTCTGGTTCAGTGCCGGCTGGTTGCAGCTCTGCGCCGGACTGGCGCTGTTCCTGTTTGGCATGCGGTGCCTGGAGGAGGGCTTGCGCCAGCTCGCCGGCGGCTGGCTCGAACACCTGCTGGCGCTGAGTACCGCCACGCCCTTCAAGAGCCTGATGTTCGGCATCAGCTCCACCATGCTGGTGCAGTCCAGCTCCCTGGTTTCCTTGTTGACCATCGCGTTCGTCAGCGCTGGCCTGGTCCAGCTTGGCGCCGGCATCGCCATCCTGTTCGGCGCCAACCTCGGCACCACCAGCGGCATCTGGCTGCTGGCACTGGCCGGGCAGGACTTCAGCCTGAGCCCCCTGGCCCTACCTTTGCTGGTATTCGGCGTGCTGGCCGGTTTTGCCGGCGCCCGCGGGCAGGCCATCGGTCGGGTGATACTGGGCGTGGCCTTCCTGTTCCTCGGCATCGAACAGATGAAGGCCGGCTTCTCCCTCATCGAGACCGGGCTCGACCCGGGCCGCTGGCACGTATCAGGGCTTGCTGGGCATATGCTGTTCGCCGGGCTGGGCGTGCTGGTCACGGTGCTGGTGCAGTCCAGCCACGCCAGCCTGATGTTGACCCTGGCGGCGCTGGCCAGCGGCCAGTTGGTGTTGGAGCAGGCGTTGGCCATTGCCATTGGCTCCAATCTCGGCAGTACGGTGACCGCGGTAATCGGCGCCCTCGGCGGCGGCCGTGCCGGTCAGCGCCTGGCCCTGGCCCACGTGTTGTTCAACCTCGGTGCCGGGATACTGGCCCTGGCCCTGCTGGAGCCGCTGGCATTGCTGGTGCGCGGGTTGCTGACGCCGTTCGGCCTGGGTGACAACGGCCTGCTGCAACTGGCGCTGTTCCATAGCCTGTTCAACGGCTTCGGGGTGCTGTTGTTCTGGCCCTGGCAGGCGCAGTTGGCCCGGCTGCTGCAACGGCTGCTGCCGGAGGCGGACGAGCCGCGCGTGCTGATCACCGAGGTGCTGGCTGATACCCCACCGCCGCAGACCCGCGCCCGTTACCTCGACGAGAGTGCCCTGGCCTCCGCCGACAGCGCCGCCCACGCGGTGGTGCGCGAGTTGCAGCACCTTGGCCGCCTGAGCCTGGAGGTGATTTGCCATGCGCTCTATCTGCCGGTCGACCAGTTGTTGCGCGCGCAACCGGACGAGGCCGTGCTGCGGTCCCATCCTGACCCGCGTGGCCTGGATGCCGAGCAGCTCTACCAGCGGCACATCAAGGGCGTATACGGCGATCTGCTGAGTTTCATGAGCCGCCTGGAAGTCGGCCTGGACCCGGGCCAGCAACGGCTATGGGTGGGTTGCCAGCTGGCCGCGTTGCAACTGGTGGATGCGGTGAAGGATGCCAAGCACCTGCAAAAGAACCTGGGCCACTACCTGCGCCAGCCGGAATCGCCGGCCCGCGAGGCCTATGTCGAGCTGCGCAGGCACCTGCTCGGGGTGCTGCGCGACGTGCGCGAACTCGGCCGGCTGGAACTGTCCGAGCAGGCCTGGGCCGAGCGCCTGCACCAGCTGGACGAGAGCGCCGCCGCCTTCGACAGTGCGTTTCGCCAGCGCCTGTTCGCCGCCGTGCGCGAGCAGCACCTGGATGGCCTGCGGGCCGGTTCGCTGATGAACGACCTGGGATATGCCAGCCGCATCACCCAGAGCCTGCGCAATGTGCTGCTATTGGGCGCAGGGGACGGCAACGAGCTGTTGCGAGACGTGCGCAAGCTGGCCGAGGAAGACGGGCAGCCGCTGATCCAGCTGGAGTGACGGCGCGGATCAGGCCTTGCCGGTGATGATCAGGTACTTCTGCATCAGTTCGTCCTTGCTCTCGACATGGTTTTCGTCGAGCGGGATGCAGTCCACCGGGCAGACTTGCTGGCACTGCGGCTCGTCGTAGTGGCCGACGCATTCGGTGCACAGGTTCGGGTCGATCACATAGATCTCCTCGCCTTGGGAGATCGCGCCGTTCGGGCATTCGGGTTCGCAGACGTCGCAGTTGATGCAGTCGTCGGTGATGATCAGGGACATGGGGCACTCCCGCCGCGGTTGTCGACCGGCGGCACTGGAAACAACGATGGGGCGAATTGTGCCGCATCGGCGCCCATCATGCATCTGGGCGCCTGACCGGTGGGGCCGCTTACTGCTTGAGGCGCTTGGTCAGCGCCTCGGCGACCGCCGGATGGACGAATTTGGAGATGTCGCCGCCGAGCGCGGCGATTTCCCGCACCAGGGTCGAGGAAATGAACGAATACTTTTCCGACGGCGTGAGAAACAGGCTTTCCACGTCCGGCGCGAGCTGACGGTTCATGTTGGCCAGCTGGAATTCGTACTCGAAGTCGGACACGGCGCGCAGGCCGCGCAGCAGGATGTTGGCCTGCTGCTCCTTGGCGAACTGCGCCAGCAGGGTGGCGAAGCCCATCACCTCGACGTTCGGCAGGTGGCTGGTGACTTCGCGAGCCAGTTCCACCCGTTGTTCCAGCGTGAAGAGCGGATTCTTCTTCGGGCTGGCGGCGACCGCGATGATCACGTGATCGAACAGCCGCGAGGCGCGCTCGACCAGATCGCTATGACCCTTGGTGATGGGGTCGAAAGTCCCTGGGTACAACACTCGATTCATCGTGGCGTCCTGGCGGGTGGCCGGTGGGGCCTCGGATGGTAGCGCAGCCTGGGGCGGACGGCCAAGCCGATGGTCTAGCCTGCACCTTTATGGTGCACCAACAGGCTGAGCATGGCAGCCAGTAGCAGGCAGGCGAGCGCCAGCCAGTCGGCCAGCACCACGCGTTGCAAGGCGGCGTTATAGCCCGGCGTCAGCCCTGCCAGCAGCAGGAAGCTGGTCACGCTGATCAGCCCCGCGCAGAGCGCGACCGGTTGCAGCGCCGGCCGGAACGCGGCGTAGACCAGCAATGCGCCGAGCAGGCCGAACAGCACGGCGCGGTGACGCATGAGCAGCGCCAGGTTCGGCTCGTCGAACGGCACGCCATAGAGCGCGCCGCTGAGCGGCAGGATGTGGATGATGCCCGCGACGATGAGCAGTGCCGCCACGATTTTTCCCATTGCCCGCTCTCTGCTCTACGCCTTGCCCAGCCGCTCCGCCAGTTGGGTGGCCAACTGCGCGGTAAGGCCATAGATCGACAGCTGCGGATTGGCGCCGATGCTGGTGGGGAACAGCGAACCGTCGTGGATCGATAGGTTCTCCAGCTGATGATGGCGGCCGAGGCTGTCGGTCACCGCCTGGCGCGGGTCTTCGCCCATGGCGCAGCCGCCCATTACGTGGGCGCTGCCCAGGCGGGTGCGGAACAGTTCCAGGCTCAGGCCGTCGATCAGCTCGCGGGCCTGCTGTGGCGTCTTCACGTAGTCGGCGTCGGCATGGAGCGGCAGTACCGCCCTGGCACCGGCGGCAAACTGGATCTCGGCCATGCTGTGGAAGGCCCGGCGTACGCCCTCCCAGGTGTAGTCGGTGAGTCGGTAGTCGAGTACCGGGCTGCCGTCGCCACGCAGCTCCACCGTTCCTTCGGAGCTGTCCGGATGGAAGCCGTCGCGCAGCAGGGCGAGCATCACGTTGGTGTGCGGCAGTTGTTCCATGCGCAGGGCATTGTCGACGCCGAAGCGGCCGAGCAAGGTGGCGGTCAACGCCGGGTGCAGCGGCGGCACCTCCAGTTTGTAGCCCATGGCGCCCGCGGTGCCGTCCAGCCACTGGAAGTGGTCGGAATAGATCGACTGCGGGGCGCCGTAGAACGGATTGATGACCTGGTCGAACTGCGCCGCGGAAAAATTCACCAGGTGCAGGAAGGTACGCTTGCCGGCACGTTCGTAGGGGTCCGGCGCGTCGGAGCGCAGCAGGATGCCGGGGGTGTTGATGGCGCCGCCGGCCAGCACATAGTGGCGGGCCTTGACCAGGATCTTGCGACCGGTGGGGGCCACGCAGCGTTCGTCCAGGCCCAGGCATTCGATGCCGGCGACCCGCTCGCCGTCCAGCAGCAGGCGTTCGGCGCGGGCCAGGTAGAGCAGCTCGCCACCCTTGTCGAGGGTGGCCGGGATGGTGGTGACCAGCATCGACTGCTTGGCGTTGGTTGGGCAGCCCATGCCGCAGTAGCCGAGGTTCCAGCAGCCCCTGACGTTGCGCGGAATGACCTTCCAGTGGTAGCCGAGCTTGTCGCAGCCGGTGCGCAGTACTTCGTTGTTGGCATTGGGCGGCAAGGCCCAGGGCGCGACACCGAGGCGCTCTTCCATCCTGGCGAACCAGGGTGCCATCTCGGCGACGCCATGGCCCTTGACGTTGTGCTCCCGGGCCCAGTGTTCGAGGGTCGCGTCCGGGGTGCGGAAGCTGGAGGTCCAGTTGATCAGCGTGGTGCCGCCCACCGCCCGGCCCTGGAGGATGGTGATGGCGCCATCCTTGCTCATGCGACCGATGCCTTCCTGATAGAGGCTGGTGTAGGCCAGGTCCTCGCGCATTTTGAAGTCGTTGCTGGTCTTCAGCGGACCTTCCTCGATCAGCAGTACCTTGAGGCCGGCCGCGCTGAGGATTTCCGCCGTGGTGCCGCCGCCGGCGCCGGTGCCGACGATGGCCACGTCGGCTTCCAGCGTCAGGTCGTTTTCCAGGCGTGAGCCGTCGTAGGTTTTCCAGCCGCGGGCCAGGCCATCGGCGAACAGATCGGGTACGGGCATGTCGGGCACTTCTCTCGTGATTCTGGCGGCGCTGCGCTCGATGAGGGGGCGGTTGCGGTCAGACCGTCGGCGGGCCGGGGTAGCCGCAGTGCGCCCAGGAGTCTGGCTGGCCATACCAGGCCATCATCACCAGTTGCAGCAGCGAGGCGTGGCCCATCTTCAGCAGGCCGATGGAGCTGTTCTGCCAACGCGCGAGAAAGGCGCGCATGTCGTCGGCGCCGGCGTTCTCCCAGCTGCCCCAGATGCCGGTCAGCGGACCGCGGGTGACCGGCATGGCCAGCACATCGAACAACTGCTGGGTGAGCTTGAGCATCTCCGGCGATAGCCGGTTCAGGCCGAAGTCGATGCTCTGCAGGGTGTCATCCATGGCCTTGGGCATGCGTGCCGGCGCCACCGCGCCATCCAGCAGCACCGGAATCAGCGCGGTCAGGAACGGCAGGTCGGAGTCGCGCAGTACCGCGTAGTCGCCGCTCGGCGCATCCGATGAGCAGCCACTGAGGCTGGCTGCCAGCCCGCCGGCGGCGAGAAACGCCCCGCCGAACAGGCCGACCTTGAGCAGGCCGCGGCGGGAGAGGTTAACGCTGTCTGTCATGGTCGTACTCACCGCACGAAGAGCCGGTAGACCAGCTTCTGGATCGCCTTGCCATAGGGCGGGTAGATCATGCGCGCGGCATTGAAGCGCGGCTTGCTGAACACGCCTTTGGCCTTGCTGAAGGTGAGGAAGCCTTCGTGACCGTGGTAATGCCCCATGCCCGACGGGCCGATGCCGCCGAACGGCAGGTCGTCCTGGGCCACGTGCAGCAGGGTGTCGTTCAGGCACACGCCGCCGGAGTGGGTTTCGTGCAGCACGCGCTGGTGTTCTCCCTTGTCGTAGCCGAAATAGTAGAGCGCCAGCGGGCGCGGGCGCTGGTTGACGTAGGCGAAGGCGTCGTCCAGGCGGTCGTAGGGAATCACCGGCAGCAGCGGGCCGAAGATCTCCTCCTGCATCAGCTTCATCTCGTCGTTCACCTCCAGCACGATGTGGTGCGGCAGGCGCCGGCCCTGGGCGTCGGGGAACAGCGGGATGAGCTGCGCGCCCTTCGCCTCGGCGTCGGCCAGGTAGCTCTTCAGGCGCAGCAACTGGCGCTCGTTGATGATCGCCGTGTAGTCGGGGTTGTCCCTCAGTTGCGGGTAGAACTGCTGGACGACCTGGCGATAGGCATCGACGAACGCGCCCAGTCGCTCGCGAGGCACCAGCACGTAGTCCGGTGCCACGCAGGTCTGGCCGGCGTTGAGGGTCTTGCCGAAGGCGATGCGCTCGGCGGCGTCCAGCAGCGGCACGTCCTGGGACACGATGGCCGGCGACTTGCCGCCCAGCTCCAGGGTCACCGGGGTGAGGTTCTCCGCCGCGGCACGCATCACGTGCTTGCCGATGCTGGTCGCGCCGGTGAACAGCAGATGGTCGAACGGCAGTTTGGAGAAGGCCATGCCCACCTCCGCCTCGCCCAGCACCACGGCGACCTGGTCTTCGGGGAAGATGCGCGCCAGCAGGTCCTTGAACAGCTGCGCGGTGGCCGGGGTCGACTCGCTCATCTTGATCATCACCCGGTTGCCGGCGGCCAGCGCGCCCACCAGCGGGCCCACCGCCAGGTACAGCGGGTAGTTCCAGGGCACGATCACCCCGACCACGCCGAGCGGCTGGTAGATCACCTTGGCCGAGGCCGGCTGGAAGGCCAGGCCGACCGAGCGGCGCGAGGGCTTCATCCATTTGCTCAGGCGTTTGCTGACGTAGTGGATGCCATGCAGGCTGGGCATCAGCTCGGCCAGCAGGGTTTCGTCGGCCGAGCGGTTGCTGAAGTCCTCGGAGATGGCGCGAATCAGTGCCTCGCGCTCGGCCGACAGCAGGTCGCCGAGGGCCTTCAGCCATTGCTTGCGCTCCTGCGCGCTGGGCATCGGCTGGGCCTGGAAGGCGGTGCGCTGGGCGTTGAACAGAGACTCCAGGCGATCGATATCGGTCTGGGTGCGTTGCAGGTAAGCGATGTCGGCGACCATTCGGGCGTTCCTCGGCGATCGGCTGTGGCGTGCGAGAATTTTTAGAGTAATTACTCTAAACTGTCAAATAGCATCTCGCGCCGGGTTAAGCTGCGCACCTGCCGAAAAGTTGGGCAGCCCCTGCCGGCTGCGTTACCTTTTGCCCGGCGCCGCCCTGCGGCAGCGCTACCCGAAAGCCGATCGAGCGAGTCATGGCCCCACGCAGCAACACCCGCGAACGTATCCTGCAAGCCAGCCTGGAGCTGTTCAACGCCCAGGGCGAGCGCAGCGTCACCACCAACCACATCGCCGCGCACCTGGGCATATCGCCGGGCAACCTGTACTACCACTTCGCCAACAAGCAGGTGATCATCGCCGAGCTGTTCGCCCGTTACGAAGGCCAGGTCGATGCCTTCCTGCGCCTGCCCGAGGGGCGCCGGCTGACGGTGGAGGACAAGACCTTCTACCTGGAGGCGCTGCTGGCCGCCATGTGGCACTACCGGTTCCTGCATCGCGACCTCGAACACCTGCTGGACAGCGATCCCGACCTGGCGGCGCGCTACCGGTTGTTCGCCGCCCGTTGCCTGCACAGCGCCCAGGGGATTTACCAGGGCTTCGTCGATGCCGGCATCCTGCGCATGGATGCCGCGCAGATCGAGGCGCTGACCCTCAACAGCTGGATCATCATGACCTCCTGGGTACGCTTTCTCGGCACCACCCGCGGCGACCCGGGCGATCTCAGCCAGGAACTGCTGCGCCGCGGCATCTACCAGGTGCTGGCGCTGGAAGGCGGCTATATCGCCCCGGAGGCGCAGGAGGCGGTCAAGGCGCTGTACCGCAAGCTCTACGTGCCGCTGGACGAGGTGCTCGCCGAGCGCTGACCGCTAGGGGGCGCCGACAATGGGGCGACTGCCGCCTGATCCAGCAGCCACTGCGGAATGCGCCGCTCCAGGTAATAGCCCGGGCGGTGCGGCGGGCCGTCGATAAAGCCGACGTGGCCGCCCTTGGCGTGCAGTTCGAATTCGGTGCCTGAGGAAAGCTCGCTCGCATCCGGCAGGCTGTGGGGAAAGATGAAGGGATCGTCGGCGGCCTGGACGATCAAAGTCGGTACGCGAATGGCACCGAGGAAGTAGCGGCTGGAGGCGCGCCGGTAGTAATCCTGGGCATCCTGGTAGCCGTGCAGCGGCGCGGTGATGCGACCGTCGAAATCCCAGAAGGTGCGCAAACCTTCCAGCGGGCCGAGCCGGTTGAGCACCGCCAGGCGCTCGGCCAGGTTCTGCTCGCTGAACAGACGTTGCTTGGTCTTCACATAGTCGATCATGGCGCGCATGAAGTGCGCCTGGTAGAAGCGCGACAGGCCGATGCCGATGCGGTCGGCACATTGGTCCAGGCGGAACGGCACGGAGACCGCCACCGCCGCCTGCAGCGGGCAGTGTGCGCCGGTTTCGCCGAGGTACTTCAGCAGCACGTTGCCGCCCAGCGAATAGCCCGCCGCGTAGAGCGGCGCCAGTGGTCGCTGCGCGCGCAGGTGCGCGACCGCTTCGGCGAGATCCTCGCTGGCGCCGGAGTGATAGCCACGGGGCAGCAGGTTCGGTTCGCCGGAGCAGCCGCGCCAGTTCAGCGCCACGCTGGCCCAGCCCCGGGCGGCCAGGGCCTGCTGCAGTCCGAGCACATAGAGCGAACGGGAGCTACCGGTCAGCCCGTGCAGCACCAGTACCAACGGTGTCCGCGCCTCGTGCGGGCCGTACCAGTCGAGATCGAGGAAGTCGCCATCGGTCAGCCACAGCCGCTCGCGGCGCCGCTGCAGCGGCGGCGGCCGACGGCACAGGGCCGACCAAACGGTTTGCAGATGCGCGCCGGGCAACCACCAGGCGGGAGAAAAGGTTGGGTGCATGGCTGAACGCTCGGGACTCTCCGCTTGCTGCGCCGCATGGCGCCGGGCCATCGGGGGCTAGGCGCCCCGTTGCCACAACGCGTAGTACACCTTGCCCGCCTGTTTCTCCCGGTGCAGGCGCCAGTTGTCCGGCAGGCCGAGGGAGGAGGGCGGGGCTTCGCTTTCGGTATAGATCCAGGCGTTCGGCGCCAGCCAGCCCTTCTGTTCCAGCAGCAGGCAGGTCGGGGTCAGCAGGTCGCGCTCGAACGGCGGATCGAGGAACACCACGTCGAAGGCGCTGGCGCTCTGGTGTTCCAGGTAGCGCAGCGCATCGCTCTGCAGCAACTGACCGTTGCCGCAGTTCAGGGTATCCAGATGCCGGCGCAGGTTGGCGATGGCGTCGCCGTTCAGGTCCAGTGCCAGGGCGCGCTCGGCGCCGCGGGACAGCGCTTCGAGGTAGAGCGCGCCGCTGCCGGCGAAGGGGTCGAACACGCTGGCCCCTTCGAGATAGGGCGCCAGCCAGTTGAACAGGGTTTCGCGCACCCGGTCGGGGGTTGGGCGCAGGCCGGGCGCATCGGGAAAGGCGAAGCGTCGCGAGCGCCACTGGCCGCCGATGATGCGCAACTGGCCCTGGCCGCCGTGGGCCTTGCCGGGGCGTGCCGGGCTGGGTTTCACGCTCTTGCCGCGCATCTCAATGCCTCGGCATGTCGAGCGGCTGCTCGGCTGTGCGCTCGGTGGGCGGCGGCAGCGCCTGCTGCTCCACCGTCGGGCCGGCGCTGACGACGACAAAGGCGCCCGGGTCCAGGTGCTTGGCCATCGCCGTCTTGACCTGCTCGGTGCTGAGCGCCTGAATCTGTTCCATGAAGTTCTCCAGGTAGTCCAGCGGCAGGTCGTAGAAACCGATGGAGGCGAGCTGGCCGACGATATCGGCGTTGCTCGCGGTGGTCAGCGGGAAGCTACCGGCCATCTCGCGCTTGGCGTCCTTCAGTTCCTGCTCGGTGGGGCCCTCGGCAAGGTAGTCGCGCAGGATCTCCTGCACCAGGGCCAGGGTGCCTTCGCTCAACGGGGCGCGGGTCTGCAGGCTGATCATGAACGGGCCGGTGGCCTGCATGGGGCTGAAGCCGGAGCTGATGCCGTAGGTCAGGCCGCGCTTCTCGCGCACCTCGGTCATCAGCCGGGTGCCGAAACCGCCACCGCCGAGGATCTGGTTGCCCAGGCTGAGGGCGGCGTAGTCGGGGTCGCCGCGGGCGATGCCGAGCTGGGCGAGCAGCAGGTGGGTCTGCTTGGAGGGGAACTCGATGTGCGTATGGCCGGGCTTGGGCGGCTCCGGTTGGGCGATCTTCGGCAGCGCCGGACCTTGCGGCAGCGCCTCGGATACCTGGGTGGCCATCGCTTCGGCTTCGGCGCGGCTGAGGTCGCCGACGATGGCGATCACCGCGTTGCCGGCGGTGTAGGCGCGGTTATGGAAGGCCCGCAGCTGGTCGACGTCGATGCCCGGCACCGTCTCCTCGTTGCCATCGCTGGAGTGGGCATAGGGATGGTCGCCATAGAGCTGCCGGAACAGGGCCAGGCTGGCCAGTTGGCCGGGGTTCTGCTTGCGGTATTCGAAGCCGGCCATCACCTGGTTCTTGATGCGTGCCAGGGCAAGCTCCGGGAACGTCGGCCGGCCCACCACCTCGGCGAACAGGGCCAGCGCCGGCGCGCGCTTGGCCGGGTCGCTCAGGCTGCGCAGCGAGGCGACCGCCATGTCGCGGTAGGAGCCGTTGCCGAACTCCGCGCCCAGCCCCTCGAAGGCTTCGGCGATGGCGGTGACGTCCTTGCCGGCCACGCCTTCGTTGAGCATGGCATTGGTCAGCATGGCCACGCCGGGCACGCCGTCATCCTGGCTGCTGCCGGCGGCGAAGGTCAGACGCAGGTCGAACATCGGCAGCTCGCGAGCCTCGACGAACAGCACCTTGGCGCCGCCCTCGGTGCGCCAGGTCTGGATGTCCAGGTCGCGGCGGCTGGGCGCATCGCCGTTGAGTTCGGCCAGCGACTCCAGGTGCGGCGCTTCGGTGCTGGGCGCGGCGTCGGGTTGCGGCTTGTGCTGGCGAGCCAACAGGGCCAGCAGCGCGAGCAAAATCAGCAGCCCCAGGCCGAGCAGGCCATAGCGCAGGCCGTTGCGTTCAGTCATGGGGTTTCTCCTCGGGTAGCACGTGGGCGACGCTCAGGCGCGCCGGGGTGAAATAGTGGCGTGCGGCCTCCTGGATGTCCTGCGGAGTGACCGATTCCAGGGCGGCCAGTTCTTCGTCCATCAGTTTCCAGGACAGGCCGACGCTCTCCAGTTTGCCGATGGCGGTGGCCTGGCTGGTGATGGAGTCGCGTTCGTAGACCAGGCCGGCGATCACCTGGGCGCGTACCCGTTCCAGTTCCTCGGCGGACGGCGGCTGGTTCTTCAAGGCGTCGAGTTCGCGCCAGAGCCCGGCTTCGGCATCCGCCAGGGTCTTGCCCTTCTGCACGTTGGGCGAGGCGGACAGCACGAACAGGCTGTCGCCGCGGGTGTAGGCGTCGTACCAGCTGGAGGCGCCGGTCACCAGCTCCTCGCCGCGCTCCAGGCGGGTCGGGATGCGCGCGCTGTAGCCGCCGTCGAGCAGGGCGGAAATCAGCCGCAGGGCATGCACCTGGCGGGCATCCTTGGCAGTGGCCAGCCCCGGCACGTTGAAGCCCATCAGCAGGCTGGGTAGCTGCACCCGCAGGTGCAGGGTCAGGCGTCGCTCGCCCGGCGCATCCAGTTCCAGCGGGCGCTTGGCCGGCGGCACCGGGTGGGCGGCGATGGGGGCGAAGAAGCGCTCGGCGAGGATCTTCACTTCGCTGGCGGCCACATCGCCGACCACCACCAGGGTGGCGTTGTTCGGGGCGTACCAGGCCTGGTACCAGGCGCGCAGGTCTTCGACGGTCATGCGCTGGAGGTCGGCCATCCAGCCAACGGTGGGCGTGCTGTAGCCGCTGGCGGGAAACGCCAGCGCCTTGAAGCGTTCGTAGGCCAGCGCGCTGGGGCGATCATCGGTGCGCAGGCGGCGCTCCTCCTTGATCACCTCGATCTCGCGGGCGAATTCGTCGGCCGGCAGGCGCAGGCTGGCCAGCCGGTCGGCCTCCAGCTCGAAGGCGACGCCCAGGCGGTCGCGAGCCAGCACTTGGTAGTAGGCGGTGTAGTCGTCGCTGGTGAAGGCGTTCTCCTCGGCGCCGAGCTCGCGAAGGATCAGCGAGGCCTCGCCCGGACCGATCTTGCGACTGCCCTTGAACATCATGTGTTCGAGCGCGTGGGACAGGCCGGTCTGGCCCGGCTCCTCATAGCTGGAGCCGACCTTGTACCAAAGCTGGGAAACCACCACCGGGGCGCGGTGGTCCTCGCGCACGATGATTTTGAGGCCATTGTCGAGGGTGAATTCATGGGTGGGTTGCGGTTCGGCGGCCAGGGCCAGCAGCGGAAGGCAAAGGCTGCCAAGCAACAGGCCGGCGACGTGGCGGGCAATCACATTCATCAGTGGATTTGAACCTGTCGAGTGGCCCGCGTGTTCTTAGCGTCGGCGGGCGGGGAGGTGCTAGGATACTCATCCGTTGTGCCGGCGGCCATGCCCGCCGGTGTGTCGCTCCCTTGAGAAAGCCGCCCTCCATGTTTGGTTCCGACGACGACAAGAAGACCCCCGCCGCCGCCGGCGAGAAGAAAGACCTGTTCGGCTGGCTGCGCAAAAAGCCGCAGGAAAAGCCCGCCGAGACGGCCGGCCAGCTGACTGGCGACGCCCCGGCGAGCGACGTGCCGCCGCCGCTCGCCGAACCCGAGCGCGCGGCGGCGCAACCGCCGCTGCCCGCCGCCGAGGAGCCGCTGCCATCCTCCGCGCCCGCTGCGCCGGAGAAGAAGAATCCGTTCGCCTGGCTGGGCATCAAGTCCAGCAGCAACGAGCCGACCACGCCGCCGGCTCAGGTCGAAGCCCTCTCGGCGCCGGCCGTCCCGCCCTCGGCTCCGGTCGAACAAGCTTCGGCCATCGAGCCGGCTGACGCAGCACCGACGCCAACCCAGCCGGCACCCACCCAGGCCGGTGTCGAGCCGGTGGCGGAGGATGAGTCGGCCACGCCGGGATTCCTCGCCCGTTTCAAAGGGGTCGCCAGCCCCGCGGTCGAGGCCCCGGTCGAGCCCCTGGCGCCGACTGCGCCGCTGGCCGCCAAGGACACCCAGGTCAACTTCTTCGCCCGCCTCAAGCAGGGGCTGTCGAAGACCAGCGCCAGCCTCGGCGAGGGCATGGCCAGCCTGTTCCTCGGCAAGAAAGCGATCGACGACGATCTGCTCGATGAATTGGAAACCCGCCTGCTTACCGCCGACGTCGGCGTCGAGGCCACCACCGCGATCATCCAGAGCCTGACCAAGCGCGTCGCGCGCAAGGAACTGGCCGACAGCGGAGCGCTCTATAAGGCCTTGCAGGAAGAGCTGGCGGCGCTGCTCACGCCGGTCGAGCAGCCCCTGGCCATCGACGGCGGCAAGCAGCCGTTCGTGATCCTGGTGGTCGGCGTCAACGGCGCCGGCAAGACCACCACCATCGGCAAGCTGGCGAAGAAGCTGCAGGGCGAGGGCAAGAAGGTCATGCTCGCCGCCGGCGATACCTTCCGCGCGGCGGCCGTCGAGCAGTTGCAGGTCTGGGGCGAGCGCAACCGCATCCCGGTGATCGCCCAGCACACCGGCGCCGATTCCGCTTCGGTGATCTTCGATGCGGTGCAGGCCGCCAAGGCCCGCGGCATCGATGTGCTGATCGCCGATACCGCCGGACGGCTGCACACCAAGGACAACCTGATGGAAGAGCTGAAGAAGGTCCGCCGGGTGATTGGCAAGCTCGATGAAACCGCCCCCCATGAAGTGCTGCTGGTGCTCGACGCCGGTACCGGGCAGAACGCCATCAACCAGGCCAAGCAGTTCAACCAGGCGGTCAGCCTCAGTGGCCTGGCGCTAACCAAACTGGACGGCACCGCCAAGGGCGGGGTGATCTTCGCCCTGGCCAAGCAGTTCAACCTGCCGATCCGCTACATTGGCGTCGGCGAGGGCATCGACGATCTGCGCACCTTCGCCGCTACCGACTTCGTCCAGGCCCTGTTCGCGGAGAAACAGCCGGCATGATTCGCTTCGAGCAGGTCGGCAAGCGCTACCCCAACGGCCATGTCGGGTTGCACGAACTGTCCTTTCATGTGCGCCGGGGCGAATTCCTCTTCGTCACCGGCCACTCCGGCGCCGGCAAGAGCACTTTGCTGCGGCTGATCCTGGCGATGGAGCGGCCGACCACCGGCAAGCTGCTGCTGGCCGGGCAGAACCTCGGGCAGATCACCACCGCGCAGATCCCCTTCCTGCGTCGGCAGATCGGCGTCGTTTTTCAGAATCACCAATTGCTGTTCGATCGCAGTGTGTTCGACAACGTCGCCCTGCCGCTGCAGATCCTCGGCCTGGCCAAGGCTGAAATCGTCAAGCGGGTCGGCGCGGCGCTGGAGCGGGTCAGCCTCGGCGACAAGGCCCAGCAGTTCCCCGGCGACCTCTCCACCGGCCAACAGCAGCGGGTCGGCATCGCCCGCGCGGTGGTGCATCGCCCGGCGCTGCTACTGGCGGACGAGCCCACCGGTAACCTCGACCCGCGCCTGGCGGCGGAAATCATGGGCGTATTCGAGGATATCCATCGCCTGGGCACCACTGTATTGATCGCCAGCCACGACCTGGCGCTGATCGCACGCATGCGCCACCGCATGCTGACCCTGCAGCGTGGCCGCCTGATCGGCGACGGAGAGGCCGCATGAGCGCCACCCGCACGCCGCCGCCCAAGCCCGCCGAGCGGGTTGGCGCTACGCCGAAGAAGGCCCGCACGCCCAGCAGCGGTGAGCCGGATTTCAACAGCCTGTTGCGTGCCTGGTTGGAAAGCCATCGCGCCAGCCTGCTGGACAGCCTGCGTCGGCTGGGCAAACAGCCGGTCGGCAGCTTCTTCACCTGTCTGGTGATGGCCGTCGCTCTCAGCCTGCCGATGGGGCTGTCTTTGCTACTGGGCAACGTCGAGCGGCTCAGCGGCTCCTGGCAGCGCGCCGCGCAGATTTCCCTGTTCCTGCAGCTCGATGCCAGCGACAGCGAGGGCCAGCAGCTGCGTGAGCAGATCGCCGCGATGGACGACGTGGCAGAGGCCGAATGGATCAGCCGCGAGCAGGCCCTTGACGAATTTCAGCAGCAATCCGGGCTGGGCGAGGCACTCAAGGAGCTGCCGGAGAATCCGCTACCCGGGGTGGTGCTGGTCACGCCCAAGAAAGTCGACCGTGCCGGCCTGGAGGCGCTGCGCCTTCGTCTGGCCGAGCTGCCCAAGGTGCAACAGGCGCAGCTGGACCTGCTCTGGGTCGAGCGGCTGACCGCGATCCTCAAGCTCGGCGAGCGCTTCGTCTTTGGCCTGACATTGATCCTGATCATGGCGCTGCTGCTGGTGATCGGGAATACCATACGTCTACACATCGAGAACCGCCGCAGCGAGATCGAAGTCATCAAGTTGGTGGGCGGTACCGATGGCTATGTGCGCCGGCCCTTCCTTTATATGGGCGCGCTCTATGGCTGCGGTGCCGGTCTGCTGGCCTGGCTACTGCTGGCCTTCGGCCTGGACTGGCTGAACGAATCGGTGGTACGCCTGGCCGGGCTCTACGGCAGCGATTTCTCGCTGGGCGGGGTGCCGGGCGACGATGGCCTGTCGCTGGTACTCGGTGCCGTGTTGCTCGGCTACATTGGCGCCTGGCTGGCGGTGGCGCGTCACCTGAGCGAGCTGGCGCCGCGCTGAGCGCCGTCGACGAGCGAGCGGTCTGCCTGGCAAGGTGTAACGAAACTTTTACGCCCCCTTGCAGTCAGATTGCTCGATGCTACACTGCCGCAGCTTTAGTGAATCGGAGGATTCGCATGACCACTTCCCTGCAACCTGTTTATGCCCTGGCCCCCGGTGCGAACCTCGAGGCCTACGTGCATGCGGTGAACGGCATCCCGCTGCTCACCCCCGAGCAGGAGCGCGAACTGGCCGAACGTCTCTTCTACCATCAGGATCTGGAAGCGGCCCGGCAAATGGTGCTCGCGCACCTGCGGTTTGTCGTCCACATCGCTCGCAGCTATTCCGGCTACGGCCTGGCTCAGGCCGACCTTATCCAGGAAGGCAACGTCGGCCTGATGAAGGCCGTCAAGCGCTTCAACCCCGAGATGGGTGTGCGGTTGGTGTCTTTCGCCGTGCACTGGATCAAGGCGGAAATCCACGAGTTCATCCTGCGCAACTGGCGCATCGTCAAGGTGGCCACCACCAAGGCGCAGCGCAAGCTGTTCTTCAACCTGCGCAGCCAGAAGAAGCGCCTGGCCTGGCTGAACAACGACGAAGTGAATCGCGTGGCCGAGAGCCTGGGTGTCGAACCCCATGAAGTGCGCGAGATGGAAAGTCGCCTGACCGGCCAGGACATGGCCTTCGACCCGGCCGCCGAGGCCGATGACGACAGCGCCTTCCAGGCTCCGGCGCACTACCTGGAAGACCATCGCTACGACCCGGCCCGCCAATTGGAGGATGCCGACTGGAGCGACAGTTCCACGGCCAACCTCCATGAGGCCCTGGACGGTCTCGACGAGCGCAGCCGCGATATCCTCTACCAGCGCTGGCTGGCCGAGGAGAAGGCGACCCTGCACGACCTGGCCGCCAAGTACAACGTCTCCGCCGAGCGCATCCGCCAGTTGGAGAAGAACGCCATGAACAAGCTCAAGGGCGTGATCCAGGCGTAACCCCAGTCCCCTCGAAAAAAGCCGCACCCTGTGCGGCTTTTTGCTATCCGAGATTGCCTTTCCTCCTGCTGTCGGAGCCCGCCATGTCGTCGCTGCGCCCCTTGCATTGGATTCTCTTCGTCGTGGTCGGCGTGCTGTTCTTCTCCTGGGGCGTCTGGCTGATGCAGTCCCGCCAGGCCAAACCGCTGCCCTGGTTGCTGCACTGGGACCAGCGCCTGCTGCAGCCGCTGGCAGACGATCGGCTGGATCTGCAAACCCTGCACGCGGCTGCGGACGGCGAGCTCTGGCTGCAGGCGCGGCTGGATCGACCGCACCTGTTGTACCGCGCCGAGGTGTCCGGCGGGCACGTGGAAGCCGAGCTGGGCCTGACCCCGCAGCAACGCGACAGCCTGGCGGCGGCCGTCGGTGCCAAGCCGGGTGCCGGAGACCAGCCGCTCGGTCGGCAGATGATCGGGGATCTGGGCCGGCAACCCATCGCCTCGATTGCGCTGAAACCTGCCGAACCGCTGGAGGGCGAGCGCCTGGTCGCAAGCTTCGGGGCGCCGAAACTACGCCTGGAACTGGCCGAAGGCCAAGCCTGGATGTACCCGCAACGGGGGCTTACCGCGCATGTGCAGGGCGACGAGGTACACCTGCTGCACGTCGTGCCGCGTAGCGCCCTGCGCCTGCCTTGAAGCGGCGCGCCTTCAAAGCCAGCTCGGCCACCACTGCGGATACTCGGGTTTCAGGCGGTTCAGGTAGTGGCTGCCGCCAAGCTGGTAGATCTGCTGGCGTACCCGCGCGGCCTCGCGATTGATGTAGGCGCTGGGATGGCCGGCGCTCCATTCCCGTGGGTTGGGCAGGGTGGCGGCGAGCAGGCTGGCCTGCTGGCGCGACAGATAGGCGGCGCCGACGCCGAAGTGATGACGGGCGGCGGCTTCGGCGCCGAAGATGCCATCACCCCATTCGGCGCTGTTCAGGTAAACCTCCAGGATGCGCTCCTTACTCCAGAACAGCTCGATCAGCACGGTGAACCAGCTTTCCAGCCCCTTGCGCAGCCAACTGCGGTCGGACCAGAGGAACAGGTTCTTCGCCACCTGCTGGCTCAGCGTGCTGGCGCCCCGCAGCGAACCGCCCCGCGCATTGTGGGCCAGCGCGGCACGAATGGCCGGCAGGTCGAAGCCCCAGTGCTCGTCGAAGCGCTGGTCCTCATGGGCGATCACCGCCATTTTCAGGTGGTCCGGCAGTTGGCTCCAGGGGCGCCATTCGCGCTTCAATTCCAGCGACTTGCCTTCGCGCCAGGCTTCGACCTTGCGTTCCACCATCAGGGCGCTGCCCGGTGGCGGCAGCCAACGCAGCGCCAGCACCAGCAGGGCCGAGGCGAGGAGGAGGTAGAGCAGGCCCCTGAACAGGCGGCGAAACAGGGATCGAAGCATGTCTGGCTTGGCCGGTGCTATTGAGCGGGCCATTATAGCGGCCGCCTTTCGACTATTTGGAGCTTACCCATGGCGCGTGGCTTTCTCCTGCTGGCCGCCTTTTTCGGCTTCACCGGCGTCGCCCTTGGCGCGTTTGCCGCCCATGGGCTGAAGAACCGGCTCGCCGCCGACTACCTGGCGGTGTTCCAGACCGGCGCGCACTACCAGCTGATCCACGCACTGGCGCTGTTCGGTGTCGCGCTGCTGGCATTGCATGCGCCGAGTCGCCTGCTGAATGCCGCCGGCGGGCTGTTCACCCTGGGCATCGTGCTGTTTTCCGGCAGCCTGTATGCGCTGACCCTGAGCGGCGTTGGCAAGTTGGGCATGATCACGCCGTTGGGCGGCACGGCGTTTCTTGCCGGTTGGCTGTGTCTGGCTTTGGCCGCTTGGAGGCTGTGACGGTTCCCTAAGGGCTTTTTTTGACCCGCGCGTCAGAAAATGAAGACGAATGACCGCCTTATGCCTTGGTGCGCCGTCGCGATCGGGCTAGAATGCCGACCCCTTCCAAGGTTGTGACCGCTGCGCATGCGCATACAGTTGAATGGCGAATCGCTGGAGCTGCCCGACGGCCAGACCGTCGCGGACCTGCTCGCACGCCTGGATCTGGGTGGGCGTCGCGTCGCGGTCGAGCTCAACCTGGACATCGTGCCGCGTAGCCAGCATGCCGCCACCGCGCTGCGCGACGGCGACCGGGTGGAAGTGGTGCACGCCATCGGTGGTGGTTAACCCGCACGAGGAATCCCCATGAGCCAAGTTCGCAGCGACAAGCCCTTCACCCTGGCCGGTCGTACCTACCAGTCGCGCCTGTTGGTCGGCACTGGCAAGTACAAGGATCTCGACGAGACCCGCGAGGCCATCGAAGCCTCCGGCGCGGAAATCGTCACCGTCGCGGTGCGCCGCACCAACATCGGCCAGAATCCGGGCGAGCCGAACCTGCTCGACGTGATCAGCCCCGAGCGCTACACCATCCTGCCGAACACCGCCGGTTGCTATACCGCCGAGGATGCGGTGCGCACCTGCCGTCTGGCCCGCGAGCTGCTGGACGGCCACAAGCTGGTCAAGCTGGAGGTGCTGGCCGACCAGAAGACCCTGTTCCCCAATGTCATCGAAACCCTCAAGGCCGCCGAGGTGCTGGTCAAGGACGGCTTCGACGTGATGGTCTACACCAGCGACGACCCGATCATCGCCCGCCAACTGGCCGAGATCGGCTGCATCGCGGTGATGCCGCTGGCCGGGCTGATCGGCACCGGCCTTGGCATCTGCAACCCGTACAACCTGCGCATCATCCTCGAAGAGGCAACCGTGCCGGTGCTGGTCGATGCCGGCGTGGGCACCGCGTCCGATGCGACCATTGCCATGGAACTGGGCTGCGAGGCAGTGCTGATGAACAGCGCCATCGCCCACGCCCAGGACCCGGTGATGATGGCCCGCGCCATGAAGCACGCCATCGAGGCCGGCCGCCTGGCCTACCTGGCCGGACGCATGCCGAAGAAACTCTATGCCAGTGCCTCTTCCCCCCTGGAAGGCCTGATCCTGTAAACCGCCATTCGCCGAGTTGATCATGGTTGAAGAGCTCACCCCCGAGCAGAACACTGCCGCCCGCCCGCTGCGTGCCATCAAGAGCTTCGTTATGCGGGCCGGGCGCACCACGCTCGGCCAGCAACGCGCACTGGAGCAGGGTTGGCCGCTGTTCGGCCTGGAACTGGCCGATGGTCCGCGAGATTTCGACCAGGTCTTCGGGCGCAGCGCGCCGCGCACCTTCGAGATCGGCTTCGGCATGGGCCAGTCCCTGCTGGAAATGGCCGTTGCTGCGCCGGAGCAGGATTTCATCGGCGTCGAGGTGCACAAGCCCGGCGTCGGTGCTCTGCTCAGCGGACTGCTGAGCCAGGAATTGCGCAACGTGCGGGTGTACAGCTGCGATGCGCTGGACGTATTGCGCGACTGCGTGGCCGATGCCAGCCTGGATCGCGTGCTGCTGTTCTTTCCCGACCCCTGGCATAAAAAGCGTCATCACAAGCGGCGTATCGTGCAGCCGGCATTCGCCGAACTGGTGCGCCGCAAGCTCAAGGTCGGCGGTGTGTTGCACATGGCCACCGACTGGCAGCCCTATGCCGAGTACATGGCCGAGGTGCTCAGCGCCGCGCCGGGCTATCGCAACCTCGCCGAGGGCGGCGACTTCGTCGAGCGCCCGCCGGAAAGGCCGATCACCAAGTTCGAACGCCGTGGCGAGCGCCTCGGGCATGGCGTCTGGGACCTCAAGTTCCAGCGCATCGAGTGACCCGTGGCGGCATGCCTGTGCCGTCGCCGTTCAGCGGACCAGGGGTCGATAGAGCCCCGTCCGGAATTGAAGTTGCATGGCCGCCTGGCGGCCGCAGGGACGATCAATAGACCGGGACCACCCGGCGTCAGGATGGCTTCCTCACCTCACGCAGACGGCAACAACCCAAGCGCGGCCTACACTGACCGTGCGCATAAAAAATGCAGTGCGCCCACTCGCTGCAAGGAGAATGCTGTGTTGAGAAGCTTCGCAACTCTGATCCTGATGACGATTGCCTGGCAGGTTCATGCCCAGGTCGACGCGGCCCAGGCGGCTCGCCTCGGCCAGGACCTGACGCCGCTTGGCGGCGAACGCGCCGGCAATGCCGCTGGCACCATTCCCGCCTGGGACGGTGGCCTGAGCAGGCCCCCGGCCGGTTACCAGCCGGGCATGCACCACCCCGATCCCTATGCCGGCGAGGCGGCGCAGTACGTGGTCAACGGCGGCAACGTCGAGCAGTACAAGACGGTGTTGCCGCAGGGCCTGCAGACGCTGCTCAAGCTGTATCCGGACTACCAGGTGCGGGTCTTCCCCACTCATCGCAGTGCCAGCGCGCCGCAGCGCATCTATGACGCCACGCGCTTCAACGCCACCCATGCCGAGCTGATTTCCGGCGGCAACGGCGTGTCTGGCGTAGCGGCCGGTATTCCCTTCCCGCTGCCGAAGACCGGCCAGGAAGTGATCTGGAACCACATCATGCGCTACCGCGGCGAGCAGTTTCATGCCGTCACCAACCAGGCGGCGGTGCTCGCCAGCGGCGGCTACAACCTGCTCAAGCTGGAGCGCGACATCTACTTCGTCTATGGTCGTGACGGCATGAGCCCGCAGGATCTGGACAACACCCTGTTCTATTACAAGTACCGCGTGGTTGCGCCCTCCAAGCTGGCCGGCTCGGCGCTCGTGGTGCAGGAAACCCTCGACCAGGTGCTGGCGATCCGCAAGGCCTGGCGCTTCAACCGTGGCGAACGCCGAGTCCGGCGCCTGCCAATGCTGGCCTACGACAGCCTGCAACCGGACACCAACGGCCTGGCCACCGCCGACGTGGTCGACGCCTACAACGGTGCGCCGGACCGCTATGAGTGGCAGTTGATCGGCAAGCAGGAAATGCTGGTGCCGTACAACAGCTACCCGGTGCACCAGAAGGGCATTCCCTACGAGAAGATCCTCCAGGACAAGACTGTCAACCCGGACCTGCTGCGCTACGAGCTGCACCGCGTGTGGGTGGTCGAGGCGAAGCTGCGCATCGGCTTCAGCCACCTGTACGCCAAGCGGCGCTTCTATGTCGACGAAGACAGCTGGCAGATCCTTGCCGTCGACCTGTATGACGATAAGGGCGAGCTGAGCGGCCTGCAGGAGATCCATCCGATCAACTACTACGACGTGCCGATGGTCAGCAGTACCCTGGAAACCCTCTACGACTTCAAGGGCGGCCGCTACTTCGTCGACGGCATGGACAACAACGAGCCCATGTACGATTTCGACGCCAACCTCAACCCTCGGGACTTCACACCCCAGGCGTTGCGCCGCGAAGGCAACTGAGTCGAAAGAAGCCGCCCCGAGGGGCGGCTTTGTCGTCAAGGGCAGGTGATCGGCGAGCCGCCGCGACATGATCAGGGGCGGGTGAATTCAGTCACCTGGGCGAATGAATGACTTTCTCGTCGGAGCCACGCTCAGCAGCCTGGCTGCCCTAGTTGCGGTCGGCGATCACGCCAATGAGGAAGAACACCAGCAACAGCACCGGAGCCAGGGTGAAGTTGTTGAAGTGGCCGAGGCCCTTGGCGACCCAGGGGGTGAGAAAGACGATCGCCAGGCCGTAGCCCACGGCGCAGACCAGTACGAAGATCAGTGTGCGCAGGAAGAAGTTGAACTGGCTGATGCTACGTTGCACCCAGGCGTTGAGGTGTGGGCCGAACAGCACGAACAGCGTGGCCATGATGGCCAGGGAAATGTCGTACAGGTGGCTGCGGCTCCAGCGGGAAACGGTGGCGATCAGGTCCAGTACCAGATCCATGGGCGGTCCTCGGGCTCAGGGTAGGAAGAGTTGAAGAAGGTCGTTGAGGAAGAGCTGGCCCTTGGCGGTGGCCGCCAGGCGCGACGGGTCGGCGAGCAGCAGTCCGCGGGCTTCGGCTTCGCTGCGGCCGTCCGCCAGGGTGGCTAGCGGCAGGGCGGTGCGCTGGGTGAACAGCTCGGCCGGCACGCCATCGCTCAGGCGCAGGGCGTTCATCAGGAACTCGAAGGGCAGTTCGGTCGCCTCCAGCGCGCGCGTTCCGGCGCGGAACGGTTTGGCTGGGTCGAGGTAATCCTTGGGCAAGCGGGTCTTCCAGGTGCGCTGGATACGTCCGTCGGCCTCGCTCAGCTTGCCATGGGCGCCAGCGCCGATGCCGATGAAGTCGCCGAAGGTCCAGTAGTTCAGGTTGTGCCGTGCCCGCCGTCCGGGCAGGGCGTAGGCGGAGACCTCATACTGGGCATAGCCCTGTTCGGCCAGCAGGGCTTGCCCCGCCTCCTGGATATCCCAGAGCACGTCGTCCTCCGGCAGCACCGGTGGCTGGCTCCAGAACACCGTGTTCGGCTCCAGGGTCAGTTGGTACCAGGATAGATGGGTCGGCGCCAGGGCGATGGCCTGGCGCAGGTCGGCAAGGGCGTCGTGCAAGCTCTGCCCCGGCAGGCCGTGCATCAGGTCCAGGTTGAAGTTGTCGAAGCCGGAATCGCGCGCCATGTCTGCCGCGCGCAGCGCCTCGGCACCGTCATGGATGCGGCCGAGGGCCTTGAGTTGCTGCTCCTGAAAACTCTGTATGCCGATCGACAGGCGGTTGATGCCGAGCGTGCGGTAATCACGAAACTTGGCCTGCTCGAAGGTGCCGGGGTTGGCTTCGAGGGTGATCTCGATGTCGGCCGCGAACGGCAGGCGGCGCTCGACGCCTTCCAACAGGCGGCCGAGGGCCTGGGCGGAAAACAGGCTGGGCGTGCCGCCGCCGAAGAAGATCGAGGTCAGCTCGCGGCCCTGGGCCTGCGGCAGGTCGCCATCGAGGTCGGCGAGCAGGGCGTCGACATAGGCGGCTTCCGGCAACTGCGGCCCGGCAGCGTGGGAGTTGAAGTCGCAGTACGGGCACTTTTTCACGCACCAGGGAATGTGCACGTAGAGCGCCAGGGGCGGCAGCTCTAAGCCGCCGTGGCGCCTGGCGACGTCGGCCTTGTCATCAGGGCTCATAGCCCCAACCGCTGCCTGAGCAGTGCAATCGCCTTGGCGCGGTGGCTCAGTCGGTTCTTGGTCGCGGCCGGCAACTGGGCGCTAGAGCACTCGCACTCCGGTACCCAGAACAGCGGGTCGTAGCCGAAGCCATGTTCGCCGCGCGGTGCGTCGAGGATGCGCCCGTGCCAGAGTCCTTCGCAGAGGATCGGCAGCGGGTCGTCGGCATGCCGGACCAGCGCCAGGGCGCAGACGAACTGGGCGCCGCGCTGTTCCTCGGGCACCTCGCGCAGGGCCTGCAGCAGCTTGGCGTTGTTCGCCGCATCGCCCTGGCCGTCGGCGTAGCGTGCCGAATAGATGCCGGGCGCGCCGCCGAGGGCATCGACCGCCAGCCCCGAGTCGTCGGCCAGTGCCGGCAAGCCGGATACCCGTGCGGCATGGCGCGCCTTGAGAATGGCGTTCTCGACGAAGGACAGACCGGTTTCTTCCGGCTCCACGTCGCTGAACTCGCCGATCGAACATAGCTGCACGGCGTCGCCGAGCATGGCCTGCAGTTCCTTGAGCTTGCCGGGGTTGTGGCTGGCCAGCACCAGTTGCTTGAGCGGCATCATTCTTCGGGGAAAAACTCCTGATTGAATTCGAAGCTGTGGGGCGGGCTGCCGGCGGTCTGTACCTGCACGTTGAACCGCAGGGTCTCGCGCCCCTCGAAGGGGAACTGTGCGAGGTAGTAGATGGCCTCGCCTTCCTTCACCTGTTTGAACTGCAGTTGATGGACCTGGCCGAGCAGGTTCTTCACCTGTCCGCTGACCTGGGCGGCGACCGGCTGCCCGGCCTTGCGCGCGGCAATGTTCAGCACGCCGAGGGTCTTGCTGCGCGCCAGGTTCGCGGCGGCGGCGATGTCCGGCTGGAGGAAACCGGAGTTGAACGCACTGTAGTGCACATCCAGGTCGCCGAAGCTTTGCTTGCGCTCGGCGGCGGCAGGCAGGGCCAGGCAAAGAGCGAGGAAGAAAAGCGCTAGACGGGACATGTGTGGCTCCTTGTCGTCGAGGTTCAGGGATGGGACCGGCGATCTGCCGCGCCCGGACGACTGACGCGATAGATGCCGATCTCACCCAACAGATTAGGCCATGCACGGCTCAGCCAGTCGTGGCGATGCGCGCGGTCGACCGCCAGGCGGTCCAGTACCTTGACCTGCTGCTGGTGGCAAAGTGCCTCGAAATCCTCGAAGGTGCAGAAGTGAATGTTCGGCGTGTTGTACCAGGTATACGGCAGGAACTCCGATACCGGCATGCGCCCCTTGGTCGCCAAGTACCAGCGGCAGCGCCAGTGGCCGAAGTTGGGGAAGGTGATGATGCAGGTCTTGCCGACCCGCAGCATTTCCGCCAGCACCTTGTCCGGATAGTGCAGGGCCTGCAGCGACTGGGTCATCACCACCACGTCGAAGCTGTCGCTGGCGAAGTTGCCCAGGCCCAGATCGAGGTTCTGCTCGATCACGTTGACCCCTCTTTCGATGCACTGGGCGATCTTGTCGGGGTCGATTTCCAAGCCGTAGCCGCTGACCTGCTTGTGCGCCTGCAGCCACGCCAGCAACTCGCCGTTGCCGCAACCGAGGTCGAGCACCCGGCTGCCGGCGGGAATCCAGTCTTGAATGATGTCCAGATCGGCTCGCATGGTTACACCGCAATCCGTTTCATGTAGCTGCTGAATGCCTGCAAGTAGCGGGGAATGGGCATCAGGAAGGCGTCGTGGCCCTGCGGCGCGTCGATCTCCAGGTAACTCACGTTCTTGCCGGCGGCCACCAAGGCATCGACGATTTCCCGCGAGCGTGCCGGCGAGAAGCGCCAGTCGGTGGTGAAGGACAGTACGCAAAAGTTCGCCTGGGCGACTGCCAGGGTTTTGACCAGATCGCCCTCGTGGGCGGCGGCCGGGTCGAAGTAATCCAGCGCCTTGGTCATCAGCAGGTAGGTATTGGCGTCGAAGCGCCCGGAGAATTCCTCGCCCTGGTAGCGCAGGTAGCTTTCCACCTGGAACTCGACGCTGTGGAAGTCGTAGTTGAGTTTTTCGCTCTTCAGGCCGCGGCCGAATTTCTCGCCCATGGCATCGTCCGACAGGTAGGTGATGTGGCCGACCATGCGCGCCAGCATCAGCCCGCGCTTAGGGATCACGCCCTGTTCCTGGAAGTGGCCGCCGTGGAACTCAGGGTCGGTCAGAATGGCCTGGCGCGCCACTTCGTTGAAGGCGATGTTCTGGGCCGACAACTTCGGCGCCGAGGCGATGGCCATGCAGTGGCGCACCCGCTCGGGGTAGCTGATCGTCCATTGCAGGGCTTGCATGCCGCCGAGGCTGCCGCCGATCACCGCTGCCCAGCGTTCGATGCCCAGGCGGTCGGCCAGCCGTGCCTGGCTATGTACCCAGTCCTCCACCGTCATCACCGGGAAGTCGGCGCCGAACGGCTTGCCGGTGGCCGGGTTGAGGCTGGACGGGCCGGTGGAGCCGTTGCAGCCACCGAGGTTGTTCAGGCTGACGACGAAGAACCTGTTGGTGTCGATGGGCTTGCCCGGGCCGATGCAGCTGTCCCACCAGCCGGGCTTGCGGTCTTCGGCGCTATGGTAGCCGGCGGCGTGGTGATGGCCGGACAACGCGTGGCAGATCAGCACGGCGTTGCTGCGCGCGGCATTCAGTTCGCCATAGGTTTCGTAGACCAGTTGGTAGTCGGCCAGGCTGCGCCCACAGGCAAGCGCCAGGGGTTCGGCGAAGTGCAGTACCTGGGGGGTGACCAGGCCGACGGAGTCATCGGGGAAGACGGATGGCACTATCCTGCTCTCGCTGAAAGGAGGCGCCAAAGTCTAATGGGAAGCGCCGCGCAATTCATCCTGTATCGCACCCTGGCGTGGCCCGACCCGGCCAAGGACTGGACTTCGGGCGGGCGCGAAGCGGCGACCGGGCGTCAGGCCTGGTCGCTGACTTCCTGCTGGCGCTTGGCACTGGGCAGGCTCACCACTTTGCCCTGGCGCAGGATCGGCGCCGGGCGGCGCAGGATGCGCAGCATGTCGTTGGCCTGGGCCTGCTGCTGTTCCAGGTCCTTGGCGTAGCGCGCCAGCTGCTCGCTGCGCTGGCGGGCCTGCTGGGTTTCCTGGGCCAGTGCTTTGAGCCGCAGCATATGGCTTTCCAGCATCTGCTTGTGCTCCAGGGCATGCTGCATCAAGGGCGTCAGGGTATCGCCGGTCCACTGTTCGGCATCCTTGCGCAGGCGCTGGTGCATGCCGATCACTTCCTGTACCAGGGTGGCGAAGAAGCGTCGGGTCAGGCTGCGCTGCTCGGTGAGCAGCGTCTTCGGATGCAGGCGGAAGTGGTCGGCCTTGGCTTGCAGATGCTGCAGCTCGCGGCGGTAGCGGGCGACGTTGAACTGCGGCGCGTCGATGCCGTGCAGCGGGTTTTCGTCATTGTGCCGGCGGTAGATGGCGGCAACGATCTTGTTGGCGATTTCCGCCTCCTGCTCGAGGATGTCCAGATCGTTCTCGACGCTGTTGAAGAAGTGCAGGATCGCCTGGTTGATGCCGACGGTGGTCCAGCTGCCGCTCAGGTTGCGGCGCAACTTGTTGAGGTGGGCCTCCAGGCGCTGCGGGCGGGTGCCCGAACGCAGGGGCTCGGCCTGGCGCACCAGCAGGCGCTGGTTGCTCTTCAGGCTCAGCAGGCGCTTGTGGTGCAGGCTGTGCTCTTCCTTGGTCTTGGCGGTGAGTTCGAGCAGCAACTGGCCGTTATCCTGTTGCTGGTTGCTGAGCAGGGTGTACTGCTCGCGCACCTTGTCCAGGCGCAGGTTGAGCACGTGCTGGCTGTTCTGCAGCAGGCCGAGCACCTGGTTGACCACGTGGTCTTCGAGCAGGCGCTCCTTCTGCGCGACGATGCGCTCGCACAGCAGGTGTTCCAGGTTGGACAGCTGGCTGCGTTCGAGCAGCGCCTGGTCGTTGCGCACCTTGGCCAGCAATGCCTGCTTGGCCGACAGCGGCAGCACGTCGTCCTTGTTGATGCCGAGCTGCAGGGCAGTGGCGGTCTGGATCTGGGCGATGGCGTTGTGCACGAAGGCGTCGCCGGCGAGGTCGTCCCAGAGCACGTCGATCTTGTTCAGCACGGCGAACAGGCTGGTCTGGGTGTCGTCGTCGAGCTGGCGAATGTGTTGCTGCCAGACCTGCATGTCGCTGGCGGTGACGCCGGTATCGGCGGCCAGCAGGAAGATCACCGCCTGGGCGCTGGGCAGCATCGACAGGGTCAGTTCCGGTTCGCTGCCCAGGGCGTTGAGGCCGGGGGTGTCGAGAATGCGCAAGCCCTGGCGCAGCAGCGGGTGATCGAAATTCACCAGTGCATGGCGCCAGGCCGGCACCAGCACCTGGCCGGGCTTGCCGGCGGATTCCAGCATATCCGGATGGAAACCGAGCTGGATCGCCTGCTCCACTGGCATCGGCTTGGTCTTGGCCACCTGGGTGAAGGCCTGGGCCATGTTGTCCGGATCGCTGATGTCCAGCGGGATGTTCACCCAGTGCCGGGGAATGCGCTTGAACTGGGCGATACTGGCATCGGCGACGCGGGTCTCGATGGGCAGCAGGCGGATATAGGAACGCTCGGAGCGCGGATCGAAGAACAGCTCGGTCGGGCACATGGTGGTGCGCCCGGCGTGGGAGGGCAGCATGCGCTGGCCATATTCGGAGAAGAACAGGCTGTTGATCAGCTCGGTCTTGCCGCGCGAGAACTCGCCGATGAAGGCCAGGGTGATGTGGTCGGTGCGCAGCAGGCGCAGGGCGCGTTCGAGCTTGGCCTGCACCGCGTCGGAGTTGAGCCGGTTGTGCTCCAGCCAGCTGCGGTAGCGGGTGATTTCGCGAATCAATTCGCGCTTCCATGCAACGTAGGCTTCAACCTGTTGGTTGAGACGTTCCATGCTCATTCTCGCTCTCCTCTGGGTAGCGCCTGCCAGGCCTCTGGGCTTACGGCCGCGCGGCGTGCAGCGCAACGGTGGGATGTTCGCATTATGCGGGGAGTCCCCGGTGCGTCAATCGCACTGGGTCACAGTCCCGCCTTAAGGTCGGTCAGGTGGGGCGAGCGGTCAGTTCGGGCAGCTCCGGCAGTCGCTGCGGGTCTTCGATGCGCACGCGCTTCTGGCGGTTCAGCTCGCCGGCCTCCAGCCGTACCCGGCTCTTGGCGACGCCGAAGGCCTCGGCGAGAAAGGCCAACAGGTGGGCGTTGGCCTTGCCTTCCACCGGCGGGGCGGTGAGGCGGATCTTCAGCCGCTCGCCATGCAGCCCGGCGAACTCGTCGCGGCTGGCCTTGGGCTGCAGGTGGCAGTCGAGCAGCAGGTCGGCGCCGTCCCAGCGGTAGTAGGCCATCTCACATGAACGGGCTGAGGATCGGCGGCATGCCGGTGGCGACGATCAGGTTGCCGAGCACGAAGCGGTCGATCAGGTTGATCGCGATAAAGGCGAAGATCGGCGAGATGTCCAGGCCGCCGAGGTTGGGTAGCAGGCGGCGGAACGGTGCCAGCAGCGGCTCGCAGATCTGGTTGACCAGTTGCGCGGCGGGGTTGTAGCTCTGCGGCGCGACCCAGGACAGGATCACGCTGACGATCAGGGCAAAGAAGAACACCTTGAGGAACAGCGAGGTGATGCTGATGATCGACCAGATCAGCAATTGCACCAGCAGACTGCCGAATCCGTAGCCCATGAGCATCAGGGTGACCACCATCAGCAGCAGCTGGATGAGGATCGCCAGCAGCAGCGAGGACATGTCCAGCCCGGCGAGGCTGGGAATCACCCGGCGCATCGGTCGCAGCAGCGGCTGGGTGGCGCGCACGATGAACTGGCTGAGCGGGTTGTAGAAGTCGGCTCGCACCAGTTGCAGGATGAAGCGCAGCAGCACGATCAGCAGGTACAGGCTGCCGAGGGTCTGGATGATATAGATGAGGGCTTCGATGAATCCGGACATCAATGACTCCTATTGACTCAGTTGTTCGGCCATCTCGGCGGAACGCCGGGCGGCGGCGTCCATCGCCTGGTGCACGAGGGCTTCGAAGCCGCCGGCCTGAAAGGTTTTGATCGCCGCTTCGGTGGTGCCGTTCGGCGAGGTCACCCGGCGCCGCAGTTCGCTGGCCTCTACGCCGCTTTCGATGGCCATGCGCGCTGCGCCGAGGGCGGTGTGCTGGGCCAGCAGCCCGGCGGTTTCCCGCGGCAGGCCGAGCGTTTCGCCGGCGGCGGTCATCGCTTCGAGCATCAGGAAGAAATACGCCGGGCCACTGCCGGACACGGCGATGACCGCATCGATCAGCCGCTCCTCCTCCAGCCACAGGGCCAGGCCGACGGCGGAGAGCAGGTGCTCGGCCTGTTGACGCTGGGCCGCCGACACCTGGGCATTGGCATACAGGCCGGAGACGCCCTGGCGCAGCACAGCCGGGGTATTGGGCATGCAGCGCACGATGGCCGGGCGGGCGTCCGGCCCCTTGGCCAGCCAGCGCTCGAGGCTTGCACAGTCGATGCCGGCGGCGATGGAGATGATCAGCTGGCCGTCCTCAAGGCTGGGTGCCAGGGCCTGGCATACTGCTTTCATCACCTGCGGTTTGACCGCCAGCACCACCACCTCTGCGCCACGGATGGCTTCGGCGTTGTCGGCGAATAGCTCGATGCCGTGCTCGGCGGCGATGCGCGCGCGCTGCTCGGCGCCGGGGTCGCTGGCGCGGATGCGTTCGGCGGCAACGCCTTCGGCGCGCAGACCGCCGATCAGGCTGGCGGCCATGTTGCCGGCGCCGATGAAGGCAATGCGTGGATCGTTCATGGGGGATTCCTTATTCAGTGCGTGGGGCGCCGTAGTCGCGGGCGCCGAACAGGGCGGTGCCGATGCGCACCCAGGTGGCGCCTTCGGCAATGGCGGCTTCCAGGTCGTGGCTCATGCCCATGGACAGGGTGTCGAGGCCGAGTCCCAGGCTGTCGCGCAAGTCGCGTAGCCGGGCGAAGGCGGCACGCTGGGCGGCGACGTCTTCGGTCGGCTCGGGAATCGCCATCAGCCCGCGCAGACGCAGGCGCGGCAAGTGCGCGACGGCTTGCGCCAGCTCCGGCAGGTCTTGCGGGGCGCAGCCGGACTTGCTGGCTTCGCCGCTGACATTGACCTGCAGGCAGATATCCAGGGGTGGCAACCCGGCCGGGCGTTGCTCGGCGAGGCGTTGGGCGATCTTCAGGCGGTCCACGGAATGCACCCAGTCGAAGTGTTCGGCGATGGCTCGGGTCTTGTTCGACTGAATGGGGCCGATGAAATGCCAAATCAATGGCAAATCCGCCAATTGCCGCTGTTTCTCCAGGGCTTCCTGCAGGTAGTTTTCGCCGAAGTTGCGCAGGCCGGCGGCATGGGCCTCGCGAATCGCCTCGGCCGGCTTGGTCTTGCTCACCGCGAGCAGGCCGACGGTCGCAAAATCGCGCTGCGAGGCTTGCGCCGCCTCACGGATGCGCGCGCCGACCTTTGCAATATTCTCTGCTATCGTGGACATTACCTGCGCTCTTTCGCCCGGCCACCTTGGGTCTGCGGCATTCTAACCGCTTGGAATTGGGGAGTCCCATGGATATTACTGAGCTGCTTGCCTTCAGCGCCAAGCAAGGCGCTTCGGACCTGCATCTCTCTGCCGGTCTGCCGCCGATGATTCGTGTCGACGGCGATGTGCGGCGGATCAACCTGCCGGCCTTGGACCACAAGCAGGTGCACGCGCTTATCTACGACATCATGAACGATAAGCAGCGCAAGGATTTCGAAGAATTCCTGGAGACCGACTTTTCCTTCGAAGTGCCCGGTGTGGCGCGCTTCCGGGTCAACGCCTTCAACCAGAACCGTGGCGCTGGTGCGGTGTTCCGGACCATTCCTTCCAAGGTGCTGACCATGGAAGACCTGGGCATGGGCGAAGTGTTCCGCAAGATCACCGACGTGCCGCGCGGCCTGGTATTGGTCACCGGCCCCACCGGTTCGGGCAAGTCCACCACGCTGGCGGCGATGCTCGACTACCTGAACAACAACAAGTACCACCACATTCTCACCATCGAAGACCCGATCGAATTCGTTCACGAATCGAAGAAGTGCCTGGTCAACCAGCGCGAAGTGCACCGCGACACCCTCGGCTTCTCCGAGGCGCTGCGCTCGGCCCTGCGGGAAGACCCGGACATCATCCTGGTGGGTGAGATGCGCGACCTGGAAACCATCCGGCTGGCGCTGACCGCCGCGGAAACCGGTCACCTGGTGTTCGGCACCCTGCACACCACCTCGGCGGCCAAGACCATCGACCGGGTGGTCGACGTGTTCCCCGCCGAAGAGAAATCCATGGTGCGTTCCATGCTTTCCGAGTCCCTGCAGGCGGTCATCTCCCAGACCCTGCTGAAGAAGGTCGGCGGCGGTCGGGTAGCGGCCCACGAGATCATGATCGGCACCCCGGCGATCCGTAACCTGATCCGCGAGGATAAGGTGGCGCAGATGTACTCGGCGATCCAGACCGGTGGCTCGCTGGGCATGCAGACCCTGGACGCCTGCCTGAAGGGCTTGTTGGCGAAAGGGCTGATCAGCCGCGAAGGCGCGCGGGAAAAGGCCAAGATCCCGGAGAACTTTTAAGCACAGGCGGGCCGTCCCGCCTCCCGTCGTCCGCGGTACACGCCGGCGGACGGCTCGCGCGGCGCATCGCGTTGCGGCATGAGATTGGCGTGAAAGGCGAGAAGACTCCATGGAATTCGAAAAACTGCTGCGCCTGATGGTCGAAAAGGGCGGCTCCGACCTGTTCATCACCGCTGGCGTGCCGCCGTCGATGAAGGTCAACGGCAAGATCATGCCGGTGACCAAGAACCCGATGTCCCCGGAGCAGACCCGCGAGACCGTGCATTCGGTGATGAACGACCAGCAGCGCCGCGAGTTCGCCGAGAACCATGAGTGCAACTTCGCCATCAGCGCCCGTGGTATCGGCCGCTTCCGGGTCAGCGCTTTCTACCAGCGCAACCTGGCCGGCATGGTGCTGCGCCGCATCGAAACCAATATTCCCACGCTGGACGACCTCAAGCTGCCGGAGATCCTCAAGAAACTGGCGCTGACCAAGCGTGGCCTGGTGCTGTTCGTCGGCGCCACCGGTACCGGCAAATCCACCTCGCTGGCGGCGATGATCGGCTACCGCAACAAGAACACCAGCGGCCACATCATTTCCATCGAAGACCCGATTGAATACATCCACCAGCACCAGAGCTGCATCGTTACCCAGCGCGAAGTGGGCATCGATACCGAGTCCTTCGAGGTGGCCCTGAAGAACACCCTGCGCCAGGCGCCGGACGTGATCCTGATCGGCGAGATCCGTACCCGTGAAACCATGGACTACGGCGTCGCGTTCGCCGAAACCGGCCACCTGTGCCTGGCCACCCTGCACGCCAACAACGCCAACCAGGCGCTGGATCGCATCATCAACTTCTTCCCGCCCGACCGGCAGAACCAGGTGTGGATGGACCTGTCGCTGAACCTCAAGGCCATCGTCGCCCAGCAGCTGGTGCCGACCCCTGACGGCAAGGGCCGGCGCGCGGTGATCGAGGTATTGATCAACACCCCGCTGGCCGCCGACCTGATCCGCAAGGGCGAGGTCCACGAGCTCAAGGCGCTGATGAAACGCTCCACCGAGATGGGCATGCAGACCTTCGACCAGGCGCTGTACAACCTCTACACCCAGGGCGAGATCACCTACGAAGATGCGCTGCTCTACGCCGACTCGGCCAACGACCTGCGCCTGATGATCAAGCTGGGTTCGGAAACCGATGGCGACCACCTGACCAGCATGACCCAGGGACTGTCCCTGGAGGTCAGCGACGACGACCAGCCGCGGCGTTTTCGCTGAGCCGCTGTCGTTGTGCTAAAACCCGCCGAGTGCGGGTTTTTTATCGGCAGGTGATTTCAGCGAGGTATTCATGGTTGAGCAACACGACACCCACAGCAAAGTCTTCGGCTACCTGCTGTGGATCTTCGGTTTTCTCGGGTCCCACCGCTTCTACTACGGCAAGCCGGTTACCGGCACTCTCTGGTTCTTCACCCTGGGCTTGCTGTTCATCGGCTGGATCATCGACCTGTTCCTGATCCCCGCCATGGATCGCGAGGCCGACCTGCGCTTCCAGGGCGGTGAAACCGACTACAACATCGCCTGGCTGCTATTGACCTTCCTGGGCGTGCTCGGCGTGCACCGCATGTACATGGGCAAGTGGATCAGCGGCATCCTCTACCTGCTCACCGGCGGCTTCTTCCTGATTGGCGTGCTGTACGACTTCTGGACGCTCAATTCGCAGATCTCGCTGCTCAACGCCAAAACCTCCTGAGGCGCGGCGGGCTGCGGGCAATCTGTTGCTAGGCTAAAGACAGCGTCGCTGGTTTGGCTGACGCCGGCGGTCGGGGCGGGCGATGTTCCAGCCCGTCGGGTTGCATTGGCGGAGGAGGCCTATGCGCTTGTGCAGTGCTCTTCGCATGCTGCTGGGTGCGCTGTTGCTGTGCTCATGCATGGCCAGTGCGCAGGGGCGAACGTTGGTGATCGGCGGTATTCCGGAGGTTCCGGTGCGCTATCTGGACTCTGACGACGGAGCCGTCAAGGGGCTGGATGTCGACATCGTGGCGCACATCTTCGGCCTGCTGGGGGTGCCCTATCGGGTCATGCTGGAGTCGTCCTCCGCCCGCCTGGAAAGCAACTGGCGGCAGGGCAAGCTGTACGACATGGTATTCACCTATTCGCACAAGGACGAGCGTTTGCCGTACCTGCTGTATGCCCGCGAGGCGCACATCTACAACAGCTGGCACTTCTTCGTGCGCAAGCAGGACCAGGATCGTTTCCGCTACGACAGCCTGGATGACCTGCGCGGGCTGCGCATCGGCGCCACCCAGGGATTTTCCTACAACAAGGAGTTCTGGGCCGCCGTCGACGCCGGTGCGCTGACGGTCGACCTGGTGACCCAGAATGCCCTGCAGATCCAGAAGCTGCTGCACGGACGCATCGATGCGGTGCCGTTGCCGGTCATGGTGACGCTCTACGAGGCCCGCCAGGGCGGCTACGCCGAGCGGATCGCCTACCTGCCCAAGCCGCTGAAGAGCGAGCCCTACTACAACACCTTCGTCAGGGGCTCGACCTATCCGGGGTTGGCGGAACTGGCCCAGCGCTACGACGAGCAGTTGCGGCAGATGAAGGCGGACGGCACGTTGCGCAGGTTCTACGGGAAATACGGCCTGGAGCAGCACTATCCATTCTGAAGCGGCTGCCCCGGCCCCTGACGCTATCCCTCGAAGCTGATCCTGCCGTCCAGCAGCGTGTAGCGCACCCGGCCTGGCAGGCGGTCGCCGATGAAGGGGCAGTTGCGTCCGCGCGAGCGCCAGGTTTCGCCGGCGAGCGTCGAGGCCTCGGGATCGAACAGCACCAGGTCGGCGGGAGCGCCTACCGCCAGCTTGCCGGCCGGCAGGTGCAAAGCGGCGGCTGGGCCGCCGGTGAGACGGGCGAGCAGCGTCGGCAGGTCGAGCAAGCCGTCCTGAACCAGTCCCAGGGCCAGCGGCAGCAACAGCTCGACGCTGCTGATGCCGGGCTCTGTGGCACCGAACGGGGCGAGCTTGGCATCCGCCTCGTGGGGTTGATGATGGCTGGCGATGCTGCCGATAACGCCGCTCTTCACTGCCTCGCGCAGGCCTTCGCGGTCGACCTGGGTGCGCAGGGGAGGCTGCACGTGGTAGAGGCTGGAGAAGCCGTGCAGGGCCTCATCGGTGAGCAGCAGTTGGTACAGCGCCACGTCCGCCGTCACCGGCAGGCCGCGGGCCTGGGCTTCGGCGATCATGTGCGCGCCGCGGGCGCTGGTCAGTTGGCTGAAGTGGGCACGCACGCCGGCCTGCTCGACCAGCAACAGGTTGCGTGCCAGGGCCACGGTCTCGGCGCTTTCCGGAATCCCGGCCAGGCCGAGGAAGCTGGCCGTCGGCCCTTCGTGGGCCAGGCCGCCCTCGGCCAGGTCGGCATCCTGGGAGTGGAAGATCACCGTCAGGTTGAAGGTGGCGGCATATTCCAGGGCGCGGCGCAGGGTGCGGTTGTTGGCGAAGTTGGCCAGGCCGTTGCCGAAGGCGACGCAGCCGGCGTCGCGCAGGGCCACCAGCTCCGCCAGTTGCTCGCCGGCCAGGCCCTTGGTCAGGGCGCCGATCGGGTAGACCTTGGCATGGCCGGCTTCCTGGGCGCGTTCGAGCACCAGTTCGGCTACCGCCGGGGTGTCGAGGACCGGCTTGGTCTGGGGCGGGCAGCACAGGCTGGTCACGCCGCCAGCGGCGGCGGCCAGGGTCTCGCTGGCGATATTGCCCTTGCGGCTGTAGCCGGGCTCGCGCAGGGCGACCGAGAGATCCACCAGGCCGGGGGCGGCGACCAGGCCTTGGGCGTCGATGCTGCGATCGGCGACGAAGCCGCTCGGTGCCTGGTCGAGCGCGACGATCTTGCCGGCCTCCAGGTAGAGGTCGCCGGTGCGGTCCAGGCCGGTGGTCGGATCGATCAGGCGGGCGCCGAGGATACGGGTACGCATCAGTTCTGCTCCTCGGAGTCTTGGTTCAGTTGGCGCTGCGCGGCCTGGCCGCTCATGGCCATCGACAGCACGGCCATGCGCACGGCGATGCCGTAGGTAACCTGGTTGAGAATCACCGACTGCGGGCCGTCGGCCACCGCGGACTCGATCTCGACCCCCCGGTTGATCGGTCCTGGATGCATGACCAGGGCATCCGGCTTGGCCAGCCTGAGGCGTTGCTCGGTAAGGCCGTACAGCCGGTAGAACTCGCCCTCGCTGGGCAGCAGGCCGCCCTGCATGCGCTCGCGCTGCAGGCGCAGCATGATCACCACGTCGACGTCCTTCAGGCCTTCGGCCAGGTCGTGGTAGACGCTGACGCCATACTGCTCCATGCCGATGGGCAGCAGGGACTTCGGCGCGATCACGCGGATGTCGCTGCAGCCCAGGGTGCGCAGCGCCAACATGTCCGAGCGGGCCACCCGCGAATGCAGGATATCGCCGACGATCGCCACCGAAAGCTGCTCGAAGTTGCCCTTGTGGCGGCGGATGGTCAGCATGTCGAGCATGCCCTGGGTCGGGTGTGCGTGGCGGCCGTCGCCGCCGTTGATCACCGCCACGTGGGGGCAGACGTGCTCTGCGATGAAGTGCGCCGCACCGGAATCCGCATGGCGGACCACGAACATGTCGGCGGCCATCGCCTCCAGGTTGCGCAGGGTGTCGAACAGCGTCTCGCCCTTGCTGGTGGAGGAGGTGGAGACGTTGAGGCTGATCACGTCGGCGGACAGCCGCTGGGCAGCCAGCTCGAAGGTGGTGCGGGTGCGCGTGGAGTTCTCGAAGAACACATTGCAGACGGTCTTGCCGCGCAGCAGCGGGACTTTCTTCACCGCGCGGGTGCCGACTTCGAGGAAGGAATCGGCAGTATCGAGGATTTCGGTCAACAGCTCGCGAGGCAGGCCGTCGAGGGACAAGAAGTGGCGCAACTGGCCTTGGTCGTTGAGTTGCAGCGGGCGCTTGGCGGCGGTCGGCGTCATCGCGGGGGTCTCAGTGGGAGAGGGTCTGGCGCTCGAGTACGAGCGGCGCGGGGCCGAGCAATTTTACCCGTTCGTCGGCAGCGAGCGACAGATTGGCGCCGACCACGTCCGGCCGGATCGGCAGCTCGCGGGCGTCCAGGTCGAGCAGGCAGACCAGTGTCACGCTGGCCGGGCGGCCGTAGTCGAACAGCTCGTTGAGTGCGGCGCGCACGGTGCGGCCGCTCATCAGCACGTCGTCGATCAGCACCAGGTGCTGCCCCTCGATCTCGAAGGGCAGGGCCGAGGGCTTGACCTGCGGATGCAGGCCGTTCTGGGTGAAGTCGTCGCGGTAGAACGAGACGTCCAGGTGACCGAGCGGCTCCTGGCTGCCGAGGGTCTCCAGCAGGGCCTGGGCGACCCATACGCCGCCGGTGCGAATGCCGATGTAGCGTGGTTCGGCGATCTGCCGCTTGGCCAGGTGGGCGTTCAGCGCCGCCGCCATCCGTGGCAGCAGTTCGGTGGGGTTGGGCAGGTCCATGGTCTCTCCTGTGGAGGTCAGGCGTCGGTGCGGGCCGCCAGCCAGCCTTCCAGCAGAAGGGCCGCGGCCAGTGCGTCGACAGGGTTTTCCCGATAGCCGCCGCGTTGGCCTTGGTGGAGGCGCTGGCCCTTGGCTTCGAAGGTGGTGAGGCGTTCGTCGTGCATGTGTACCGGCAGGTTGAAGCGGCCGTGCAGGCGGCGGGCGAACTTTTCGGCGCGGGCGCTCATCTCGCTCGGCGTGCCATCCATGTTCAGCGGCAGGCCGACGACGATGGCGTCCGGCTGCCATTCCTTGATCAGGGCTTCCACCTTGAGCCAGTCCGGCACGCCGTTCTGCGCCTTGAGCACGCAGAGCTCGCGCGCCTGCCCGGTGATGGCCTGGCCCACGGCGACGCCGATCTGCTTGCTGCCGTAGTCGAAGCCGAGCAGCAGGCGCAGTTCGCTCATGCGTGGCCGGCCTGGCTGGTGAGCAGGCTGAGGTTGACCCCGAGGCGCGCCGCGGCGGCGGCGAGACGCTGGTCGTGGGGCTGGTCGAAGAGGATCGCCGCATCCGCCGGGCAGGTCAGCCAGGTATTCTCGACCAGTTCGCTATCCAGCTGGCCAGCCTCCCAGCCGGCATAGCCGAGGGCGATGAGGAATTTTTCCGGGCCCTGGCCATCGGCGATGGCGAACAGCACGTCCTGGGAGGTCGACAGCGCCAGTTCGCCCAGCTCCAGGGTGGCCTGGAAACTGTAGCCGCTGGGGTGCAGGACGAAGCCGCGATCAGTCTGCACCGGGCCGCCGGAGTAGATCGGAATGTTCTGGCAAGCCAGTGGCGGCTCGCTGTCCGGGCGCAACTGCTCGAGCACGTCGGACAGGGTCAGGCCGCTCGGACGGTTGACGACCAAGCCCATGGCGCCCTGCTCGTTGTGGTCGATCAGGTAGGTGAGGGTCTGGGCAAAATTCGGATCGGCCATGTGCGGCATGGCGATCAGGAAGTGATGCTTGAGATAGCTGGCGGCGGAAACGTTCATGGGCGGTAGTTTCGGGCTTCGCGGGCGGGGCATCAAGCTCCCCGTCTCCAGTGAGGAGCTAAAAGCCGATGCGGCTCAGCGGCTCGACAACCGGTCGCCACGCTCGAAACGCCAGGTGCGAATGATTTCCAGGCGGTCGATGTCCGCTAGGTCGCCGGTGAACGGGGCAAAGGGCGCGGCCAGGCGCACGATCTTCAGCGCCGCCTGGTCCAGCAGCGGCTGGCCGGAGGACTCCAGCACCTGTACCTCATACAGCGTGCCGTCGCGGTTGATCGACACCAGCAGGCGCAGACTGCCGTAGACGCGTTGGCGGCGTGCCTCGTCGGGGTAATTGAGGTTGCCGATACGCTCGACCTTCTTGCGCCAGTCTTCCTTGTACCAGGCGCCCTTGTCACGCATGGTCGAGGCGGCGTTCAGGCGGTGGATCTTCGGGCGCTTGGCATACAGCTGTTGTTCCTGGGCCAGTTGCGCTTCCAGGCTGGCGATCTCGCTGGACAGCTGGCTGCTGTCGAATGCAGGGGTCGCGCGGGTGTTCGGATCGGGCTTGGTTTCCTCGCGTTTGACCGGAGTCTTCTCGCGCTGGCGCGTAACGGTGGCGACGGCGGACTTCGGGGTCTGCTGGCGGGCGCTCGGTGGCGGAGTGGTGGGCGGTGTGACGCGCTTGACCTCGGTGTCCTGGAACAGCGCCTGCTCGGTGGTGGTGGGCGTCGCCTCGTGTTCCAGGGTGCCGCTACCCTGCTGGTTGTCCTGGGCGAGGAAGTCGGCCTTCTTCGGCTTCTCGTCGCTCTTGAAGGTGGCCAGGGTGATTTCCAGCGTCTTGCTGATCTGGGTCGGTTCGGCCAGGGTGAAGCCGAGGCCGAGAATCAATGCCACGTGCAGGACAGCGGCAAGGAACAGGGTAAAACCAAGGCGATCCGCCGGGCGGATGCCGGCGGTATCGAGGGTCGACGGGTTGGCGGCTGCGTTCATCGCGATTCGGGTAGCTTCGAAATGCTGCGCAGTCTGACGGCATCGCGCGGCAGGCTGCAAGCGACAAGCTTCAAGCTGCCACCTGCATCAAGCTTTCGGCGTTCGGCTCAGTGCCTTGAGCTTGCCGTCGATGGCCTCCATCAGGCGTTCGCCGATGCGCGTGTCGAAGGCCTTGTCGATCTCGCGGATGCAGGTCGGGCTGGTGATGTTGATCTCGGTGAGGTGTTCGCCGATGACGTCCAGGCCGACGAACAGCAGGCCGCGCTTGCGCAGTTCCGGGCCGACCGTCGCGGCGATCTCGAAATCCCGCTCGGACAGCGGCTGGGCGACGCCACGCCCGCCGGCGGCGAGGTTGCCGCGGGTTTCGCCGGCGGCGGGAATCCGTGCCAGGCAATAGGGGATCGGCTCGCCGTCGATCATCAGGATGCGCTTGTCGCCGTCCTTGATCGCCGGCAGGTAGCGCTGCGCCATGATCTGCCGGTTACCGTGGTCGGTCAGCACTTCGAGGATAACCGACAGGTTGGGATCGCCCTCCCGGTGGCGAAATATCGAGGCGCCACCCATTTCATCCAGGGGTTTGAGAATGATGTCACGCTGCTCTTTGGCGAACTCGCGCAGAATGTCGGCCCGTCGACTGACCAGCGTCGGCGGGGTGCACTGCGGAAACTGGGTGGCGAAGAATTTCTCGTTGCAATCGCGTAGACTCTGCGGCCGGTTCACCACCAGGCTGCCGTCGCGCTCGGCGAGCTCCAGCAGGTAGGTGGCATAGACGTACTCGCTGTTGAACGGCGGATCCTTGCGCATGAGGATCACGTCCAGTTCGGCCAGGGCGATGTCCTGTTCCTCCTCCAGCGCGTACCAGTGCTGGGCGTCATCGAATACCTGAAGCTGGCGGGTGCGGGCGCGGGCCTGGGCGCCGGCCTGATAAAGGTCCTGCTGCTCCATATAGAACAGCTGCCAACCGCGGGCTTGGGCGGCGAGCAGCATGGCCAGCGAGCTATCCTTCTTGAAGGCGATGCGCGCGATGGGGTCCATGACAATCCCGAGGCGAACGCTCATGGGGGAATCCTCCGAGGGGAATTTCGGCAGCGTTGGGCTACCACGACTAGACTGATCGGCGCCAGGGTGGCGCCGGCGCTCCTCCCGGTCAAGGAAAAACCTTGTGCGTCGGGGGCTTATAGATTGCATCTGGAGAGTGTGCTAAAAAGGCCCGACGATTGGGTTGCAGCCCGTCGGTGATAGGGCCTCAGGCGCACTGATATAACGCAAAATAACGACTCACCGAGGCGATGGTAGGGCGAAAATGGAACAGCATTCCGAGGGTTTGAAGGTGATGGTGATCGACGATTCGAAAACGATTCGTCGCACTGCGGAAACTCTGCTGAAGAAGGTGGGTTGCGAGGTCATCACGGCTGTGGATGGCTTCGATGCGCTGGCCAAGATCGCCGACACTCATCCCAGCATCATCTTCGTCGACATTATGATGCCGCGGCTCGATGGTTATCAGACCTGTGCCCTGATCAAGAACAACAGTGCTTTCAAATCCACCCCGGTGATCATGCTGTCCTCCAAGGACGGCCTGTTCGACAAGGCCAAAGGCCGTATCGTCGGTTCCGACCAATACCTCACCAAGCCTTTCAGCAAGGAAGAATTGCTCGGCGCGATCAAGGCCCACGTCCCCGACTTCACCCCGGTGGAGCAAGCCTCCTGATGTCCGGCCTCCAGGCCGGTGATGCCTATTCCGTATGGGGAACACCATGGCTCGAATTTTGATTGTTGATGACTCTCCGACCGAGATGTACAAGCTGACCGCAATGCTGGAGAAGCACGGTCACCAAGTGCTCAAGGCGGAAAACGGCGCCGATGGCGTGGCTCTGGCCCGTCAGGAAAAGCCCGACGCGGTTCTGATGGATATCGTCATGCCCGGCCTCAACGGCTTCCAGGCGACCCGTCAGCTGACCAAGGACGCCGAAACCAGCCACATTCCAGTGATCATCGTCACCACCAAGGACCAGGAGACCGACAAGGTCTGGGGCAAGCGCCAGGGTGCGCGCGACTACCTGACCAAGCCGGTGGACGAAGATACGCTGCTGAAAACCCTGAATGCCGTATTGGCCGGCTGATGCCGCGCCATTACGCCTGAAGAATAAATAAGAAGAACAAGGCCGGCATGTCGGACGCTCAGACTCCCTTCCAGCTCCTCCTCGAGATCGACCAGCGTTGCCGCCAACTGGCAGCCGGCCTGCCGTCCCAGCAGGAAACGGTACAGACCTGGAGCGGCATTGGCTTTCGCATGGGCGAGCGCTTGTTCGTGGCGCCCATGGGCGAAGTCAGTGAAGTGCTGCACGAGCCGCGACACACCTTGCTGCCCGGCGTCAAGAGCTGGGTCAAGGGCGTGGCGAACGTGCGCGGTCGCCTGTTGCCGATCATGGATCTGTGCGGCTATTTCGGCGGCGAGCTGTCGCCGCTGCGCAAGAAACGGCGAATCCTGGTGGTGGAGCATCAAGACGTCTTCGCCGGGCTGACAGTCGACGAAGTATTCGGCATGCAGCATTTCCCGGTGGACGCGTTCTCCGAGCAGTTGCCTCCCCTGGAGGCGGCGATTCAGCCCTTCGTCCATGGGGTCTTCCAGCGCGAGAATCCCTGGTTGGTGTTCAGCCCCTATGCGCTGGCACGTTATCCGGATTTTCTCGACGTGGCGATTTGAGGGAGTCGACTGGGTCACCAGTCGAATGGCGGGTCGAGCACAGGTTCGGCCGGCAGGCGGTGCGTAAGTGACCGCGGAGTTTACGGTTGGGTCGGCCTGGTCGGCCCTTTGGCGTTATTTGGGAAACGTAGTGCGGTAGGTCCAGGCGGGGGCCAGATATGAAGAAACTAGACGCAGGCAATCTCTTGGCAGGTATGCGCAGCAGCACGCTGATCGCTGGACTCTTCGTGGTCCTGATCGTTTCCATCGTGTTGTTGTTCGCCAACTTCGCCTATCTCAACACCCAGTCGAACTACGACAAGGAATACATCAGTAACTCCGGCGAGTTGCGGGTGCTTTCCCAGCGTATTGCGAAGAACGCCACGGAAGCGGCGGCGGGCAAGTCCGAGGCCTTCGCCCTCTTGCGCGAAGCACGCAACGACTTCGGCAAGCGCTGGGAGTCGCTGGTCTCCGGCGACGAAAGCACCGGCCTACCGCCGGCGCCTGCCGCGGTGTCCGAGCAGATGGCCGCCGTGCAGCAGGACTGGGACAGCCTGCGTCGCAACGCCGACGCCATTCTCGCCAGCGAGCAGACCGTTCTCTCCCTGCACCAGGTAGCCGCGACGCTGGCGGAAACCATTCCGCAGCTGCAGGTCGAGTACGAAGAGGTGGTCGACATCCTGCTGGAAAGCGGGGCGCCGGCAGCCCAGGTTTCGGTGGCCCAGCGCCAGTCGCTGCTGGCCGAACGTATCCTCGGCTCGGTGAACAAGGTACTGGCGGGTGACGAAGATTCGGTACAGGCCGCCGACATGTTCGGTCGCGACGCCAGCCTGTTCGGTCGCGTACTCAACGCCATGCTCGAAGGCAACGCGGCGATGGAAATCTCCCGCGTGACCGACGAGGAAGCGCTCGAGCGTCTGGCAGAGATTTCCGAACTCTTCGAATTCGTATCCGGCTCGGTGGACGAGATTCTCGAAACTTCCCCGGAACTGTTCCAGGTCCGCGAATCGGCCAACTCGATCTTCAGCGGTTCCCAGGAACTGCTGGAAAAGGCCTCGGTGCTGGCCAACCGCTTCGAGAACCTTGCCGAAGGGCGCTACCTGAACATCGTCGCTGGTTACGTGCTGGGTATCCTGGCGCTGGCATCGATCATCCTGATCGGTCTGGTCATGGTGCAGGACACCCGCCGTCGCCTGTCCGAAACCGCCGAGAAGAACGAACGGAACCAGTCTGCGATTCTGCGACTGCTCGATGAAATCGCCGACCTCGCGGACGGTGACCTGACCGTGGCCGCGACGGTAACCGAAGACTTCACCGGTGCCATCGCCGACTCCATCAACTACTCCATCGACCAGCTGCGCGACCTGGTACTGACGATCAACCAGACCGCCGTACAGGTGGCCGCCGCTGCCCAGGAAACCCAGGCCACGGCAATGCATCTGGCCGAGGCGTCCGAACACCAGGCCCAGGAAATCGCCGGTGCATCCGCGGCGATCAACGAAATGGCCGTGTCGATTGACCAGGTATCGGCGAACGCCTCGGAATCCTCCGCGGTAGCGGAACGTTCCGTAGCCATCGCCAACAAGGGTAACGAAGTCGTACACAACACCATCACCGGCATGGATAACATCCGTGAGCAGATCCAGGACACCTCGAAGCGGATCAAGCGCCTCGGTGAGTCGTCCCAGGAGATCGGTGACATCGTTAGCCTGATCAACGACATTGCCGACCAGACCAACATCCTCGCACTGAACGCCGCGATCCAGGCGTCCATGGCCGGTGATGCGGGTCGCGGCTTCGCCGTGGTAGCGGACGAGGTACAGCGCCTCGCGGAGCGTTCCTCCGCTGCGACCAAGCAGATCGAGGCCCTGGTAAAGACCATTCAGACCGATACCAACGAAGCGGTTATCTCCATGGAGCAGACCACCTCCGAAGTGGTACGCGGTGCCCGCCTGGCGCAGGACGCCGGTGTGGCCCTGGAGGAGATCGAGAAGGTATCCAAGACCCTTGCGGCCTTGATCCAGAACATCTCCAACGCTGCACGGCAGCAGGCCTCGTCGGCCGGTCACATCTCCAACACCATGAACGTGATCCAGGAGATCACCTCGCAAACCTCCGCCGGTACCACGGCGACCGCCAAGAGCATTGGTAACCTGGCCAAGATGGCCAGCGAGATGCGTCGTTCGGTTTCCGGCTTTACCCTGCCGGACGCCAGGGAACAGGCTTGAGCAGAGGAAGCGCGGCGGCCTGAGGCCGCCGTTACGCGGCCATGAACGAGAGGGATGGGGACGGCATGCAATCGAGCGGCGTCTGGGCCTTGCAACCTCTGGCCGACATGTCCAAGGCGGAGTTCCATGCCTGGCAAACGCTGCTGGAGGAGCGCACCGGCGTGGTGATCAACGAGCAGCGCCGCTCCTTCCTGCAGACCAACCTCAGCGCACGCATGCGTGAACTGGGGGTTGCCGACTACGCCAGCTATTACCGTCAGGTCACCGACGGTCCGCGTGGCGCAGTGGAGTGGTCGACGCTGTTGGACCGCCTGACCGTTCAGGAAACCCGCTTCTTCCGCCATCGTCCCTCGTTCGATGTGCTGGAGAGTTACTTGCAGGAGCGCTTGGCCCGGGGTGTGCTGGAGCAACCGCTGGCCCTGTGGAGCGTGGGTTGCTCCAGTGGCGAGGAACCGTATTCCCTGGCGATCTGCGCCGCCGAGGTGCTGCGCGACAGCCCCTGGCCCGAGCATTTCGGCGTGACCGGTACCGATATCAGCCTGAACGCCCTGAGCAAGGCGCGCGACGCTCTCTACGGGGCGCGCAAGCTGGAACAGATGGACGGCGACCTGGTGGCGCGCTATTTCGAGGCGCAACCGGATGGACGCTACAAAGTATTGCCGAGTCTGACCGCACGCATGTGCTGTGCCCGGCTCAATGTGCTGGAGTTGGCCAAGGCGCCGCTCTCCGGCATGGACGTAATTTTCTGCCAGAACTTGCTGATCTACTTTCGTCGTTGGCGTCGCCGCGAAATCCTCAACCGCCTGGCCGAGCGCTTGGCACCGGGGGGGCTGCTGGTGGTCGGCGTGGGTGAAGTGGTCGGTTGGCAGCATCCGGATCTGGTTCCGGTGGCTGACGAGCGGGTTCTGGCGTTTACCCGGAAGAGTTTATGAGCGGAGTCGCTATGGGTGATCGGCACGATTATGTCGCCCTGGAGTGGGTCAAAGGCGAGATCGCGGAAACCCTGAAGCAGGCGCGACAGGCCCTGGAAGCGTTCGTCGAGAATCCCCAGGATCCGACGCGCATGCGTTTCTGCCTGACCTACGTGCATCAGGTCCACGGCACTCTGCAGATGGTGGAGTTCTACGGCGCGGCCTTGCTCGCCGAAGAGATGGAGCACCTGGCCCAGGCGCTGATGGAAGGCCGCGTCGCCAACCAGGGCGAAGCCCTGGAAGTGCTGATGCAGGCGATCCTGCAACTGCCGGCCTACCTGGAGCGTATCCAGGCGGCGCGTCGCGACCTGCCGATGGTGGTGTTGCCGCTGCTCAACGACCTGCGCGCCGCCCGTGGCGAGAAGCTGCTTTCGGAAACCAGTCTGTTTTCCCCGGACATGTCCCGGCGCCTACCGGCATTGCCCAGCGAGTCCCTGGCGCAGTTGCGCACCGCCGAGCTGCCGCTGCTGCTGCGCAAGCTGCGGCAGATGCTGCAGATGGCGTTGGTCGGGGTCATTCGCAACCAGGACCTGGCGACCAATCTCGGCTACATGGCGCGGGTCTTCGCTCGTCTCGAGGGCCTGTGCAAGGACGCGCCGCTGGGCGCGCTCTGGCAGATCGCATCCGGTCTGGTCGAAGGCATCGCCAACGGCAGCATCGTCAACGGCACCTCGGTGCGCACCTTGCTGCGCCAGGTCGACAAGGAACTCAAGCGCCTGGTCGAGCAGGGTGCCGATGGCATCAACCAGCCGGCCCCGGACGATCTGAGCAAGAACCTGCTGTTCTACGTCGCCAAGGCCCCGGTGCAGTCGCCGCGCATCAGCGCGCTCAAGGCCCAGTACCGCCTCGAGGACGCCCTGCCGGACAGCGAGGTGGTCGACGAGGAGCGTGCCCGCCTGGCCGGCCCCGACCGCGACGCCATGCGCTCGGTGGTCGGTGCGCTGTGCGAGGAGCTGGTGCGGGTCAAGGACAGCCTCGACCTGTTCGTGCGCAGCGACCGCAAACAGGTCACCGAGCTCGATGCCCTGTTGCCGCCGCTCAAGCAGATCGCCGATACCCTTGCGGTGCTCGGCTTCGGCCAGCCGCGCAAGGTGATCGTCGACCAGATTGACGTCGTGCACGGTTTGTCCCTCGGCAAGCAGGAGCCCAACGACGCGGTGCTGATGGATGTCGCCGGCGCGCTGCTGTATGTCGAAGCGACGCTGGCCGGCATGGTCGGCCCCAGCGAAGAGGGCGGTCGCGAGGAAAGCCATCTGCCGACCACCGACGTCGGGCAGATTCACCAGCTGGTGATCAAGGAAGCGCGCAATGGTCTGGAACAGGCCAAGGACGCGATCATCGAATTCATCGCTTCGCAGTGGAACCACGAGCATCTGGCCCGCGTGCCGGAACTGCTGACCCAGGCCCGTGGTGGCCTCGGCATGATTCCGCTGACCCGCGCCGCGGCGTTGCTGGACGCCTGCAACCGCTATATCCAGGAGCAGTTGCTGGCGCGCAAGGTGGTGCCGAACTGGCAGAGCCTCGACACCCTCGCCGATGCCATCACCAGCGTCGAGTACTACCTCGAGCGCCTTGCCGAGGACCATGCGACCCAGGGCGACGCGATCCTCGACGTGGCCGAGGAGAGCCTGGAAAACCTTGGTTACCCGCTCAAGGCCAAGCCGTCGATCCTCGATCGCGTCGAGCCGGAAGAAGATTTCGCGCCGCTCAGCGATCCCATGGAGGAGATGGAGGTCATTGCCGAAGAGCCGCAGGCTCCCGAGCCGACCTTCGACGAGCCCCAGGCGGAACCGGAGTTCGAGGCCCCGCTGGCGGACCTCGCACCCGAGGAGCAGCCTGGCGTCGAGTTCGCCGAGCTGGCCCAGGACACCAGCGAGCTGTTGGTCTCCGATGACAACTGGGCATTGGGCGAGCCCCTGCCCAGCGGCGAAGACGCCATCGATTTCAGCCTGGACATGCCCCAGGAGCCGACCGTCGACCAGGACGAGCCCGGCATCGTGCTGGAAGAGCTGAGCCTCGACTCCTATGGCGAAGGCCCGATGAGCTGGGACGAAGCCAATATCGCCGATCTCGAACTGCCGGAAGTGGAACTGCCGGGCGCGCCCGAGGCCCAGCCGCAGGCCGAAGAGCCGGAAAAGCCGCTGACCATGGCCGACGTCATGGCCGCTCCGGTGCAGTCGATCAATCCACCAGCCCAGGATGTGCCGCCGAGTCTGCTGCCGCCGCCCGCCGACGAAGAGCCGGTGGACGAGGAGTTGCTCGAAGTCTTCATCGAAGAAGCCGCCGAGGTGCTGGAAACCATCGGCGAGTATCTGCCGCAGTGGCAGGCTGATATCAGCAACAAGGACGCCCTGGTCGAGGTGCGCCGGGCGTTCCACACGCTCAAGGGCAGCGGCCGCATGGTGCGCGCGCTGATCATCGGCGAGCTCGCCTGGTCGGTGGAGAACCTGCTCAACCGAGTGCTCGATCGCAGCATCGAGCCGGGTACCGACGTCAAGCAACTGGTCAGCGACGTGGTGTCGCTGATGCCGGCGCTGGTCGACGAGTTCGCCGCCAAGGCCCAGCGCCAGCGCGACGACGTCGACCGCCTGGCGGCCAACGCCCACCTGCTGGCCAAGGGACAAAGCCTCCCAAAATATGAAGCCCCGGCCGCAGCGCAGGCAGCCGAGCCCGTGGGCGAACCTATCGCTGCCATCGCCGTGGACGAGGACGACGACGTTCTCGATCCGCAGCTGCTGGAGATCTTCCGCAACGAGGCGGAAACCCACCTGGATACGCTGGTGGGCTTCCTCGCCGATTGCGCCCAGGAACTGCCCCAGCCGGTCAACGACCCATTGCAGCGCGCCCTGCACACGCTCAAGGGCAGCGCGCACATGGCCGGCATCCTGCCGATCGCCGAGATCGCCACGCCGCTGGAGAAGCTGGTCAAGGAGTACAAGACCAACCTGATCTCGGTGGACATGGCCGAAGCCGAATTGCTGCATACCGCCGAACAACTGTTCCGCCGCGGCCTGGAGCAACTCGACAGCGACCCGCTGGCTCCGATCGAGGGCGCCGCCGAGTTCCTCGAGCGGGTTCGGCGTCTGCACAGCGAGCGCCTGGAAACGGCCGAGAACGAGCGGCACGGCGTCCAGGGCGAAGTCCGCGATCCACATTTGATCAGTATTTTCCTTGCCGAGGGCATGGACATCCTGCTGGATGCCGAAGACCTGCTGCGCCGCTGGCGCCAGCATCCGGATCAGCGGCAGGAACTCAGCGCCCTGCTCAACGAGCTGACCACCCTTGGGCGGGGTGCCGAGATGGCCGAGCTGCCTCAGGTGGAGGAACTCTGCCAGGCGCTGCTGGACCTCTACGGCGCCGTGCAGGATGGCCGGCTGGCCGTCAGCGAGCGGTTCTTCGATGAGGCCGAGCGGGCCCACGAGGCGCTGATCGGCATGATGGACCAGGTCGCCGCTGCCCTGCAGGTCACGCCCCAGGACGAACGTGTGGCGGCCTTGCGTGCATTGATCGCCGATGGCGGCCACCCTGAAGCCGAAGCCGAAGCCGAAGCCGAAGCCGAAGCCGAAGCCGAAGCCGAAGCCCAGCCGGAGCTTGAGGCTGAGCCCGAGCCCGAGGCGAGCCTGGCCGAAGAGTCACTGACGCTGGACGATGAGCCGCTGCCTGGCGAGGACGCCGAGTTGCCGGCGCCCCTGGCGGAGGTCACCGAGGAACCATTCGAGCTTACCGATCAGGAACAGACCTGGCAGCCGGAAGAGGCTCCGGTTGCGCCGGTGTCGCCGGAGCCCGAGCTTTCCGCCGCTGACCAGGCGCTGGACGAGGAAATGGTCGACATCTTCCTCGAGGAAGCGGTGGACATTCTCGACAGCGCCGGCCAGGCCTTGGACCGCTGGTTGGGCGAGCCCGACAACCATATGGCCTTGACGTCGCTGCTGCGCGATCTGCACACCCTCAAGGGCGGCGCGCGCATGGCCGAGATTCGTCCGATCGGCGATCTTGCCCACGAACTGGAAACCCTCTACGAAGGCCTGGTCGATCGCCGCTACAGCTATTCGCCGGCCATGGCCGGCCTGTTGCAGCAGAGCCATGACCGCCTGGCCGTGCTGCTGGACCAATTGCAGGCGGGACGTGCCCTCGGCGAGCCCCGCGAGCTGATCGAGGCGATCCGAGCCTTCCGCCAGAACGGTGGGCAGGTTCCGCTGCCCGTGCAAGAAAGCGAAGCGCCTGACTTGACGGCCGAGGCGAGCCCCATCGAGCCTGTCCTCGAAGCCGAAGCCGAAGCCGAAGCCGAAGCCGAAGCCGAAGCCGAAGCCGAAGCCGAAGCCGAAGCCGAAGCCGAAGCCGAGTCTGTGCTCGATCATGAGCCCGAGCCGAGCCTGCCGGAAGAACTACCGGTTCTCGAAGACGAGCCATTGCCCGGCGAAGATGCCGAACTGCCGCCGTTGCCTTCGCTGGAAGAGGATGAGGCCGAGCCAGACTTCGAGCCGCTGGATTTGCCGGAGATCGAGGAGGTCAGCCTCGATGAGCTGCCTCTGGTCGAATTCGACGATCCGCAGGCCGAGGCAGTGCCCGAGCCGGCTGCCGAGGTAGAGCCGCCGCAGGAAACCGAGCCAGAACCGGAAGTCCCGGTCGAACCGCCGGTCGCCGAGCCGACCGCGTTCGACGACGACCGCGACCCCGAGCTGGTGGAAATCTTCCTCGAGGAAGGTTTCGACATCATCGAGAGCGCCGGCGCCGCGCTGCAGCGCTGGATGGATGACGTCAACAACAGCCTCGAAGTCGAGGCCCTGCAGCGCGACCTGCATACCCTCAAGGGCGGTGCGCGCATGGCCGAGATTCGCCCGATCGGCGATCTCGCCCACGAACTGGAATTCCTCTACGAAGGCCTGTGCGGCGGCCGCCTGCGCGCCAGTCCCGCGCTCTTCGAGTTGCTCCAGGCCTGCCATGATCGCCTGGCCGAAATGCTCGAGGCGGTGCGCGACAAGCGCGCGGTTCCGGACGGCCTGGCGCTGATCGATACCATCCGCCGCTTCCGTGCCAACCCCGACGAGCAGTTGAGCATGCCGGCCAGCGTGCACCTGCAGGCGGCTGCCGAGGACCAGGACGACGATGCCGAGTCGGACATCCTGGAGATCTTCCTGGAGGAGGGTGACGACCTGCTCGAGGCGATGGAGTCCACCATCGGGCGTTGGGACCAGGACCGCGAGGATGGCAAATCCATCGAGGAACTGCAGCGCATCCTGCATACCCTCAAGGGCGGTGCGCGGCTCGCCGGGCAGAAGCGCCTGGGCGACCTGAGCCACGCGTTGGAACAGCACCTGAGCGAAGCCCAGCAGCAAGGCGCGCCCTGGCCCGAAAGCCTGTTCGTCGACGTGCAGTCGGCATTCGACGGCCTGCAAGCCGAGCTCGACCAGTTGCGCCAGCGCCTGGCTGCCGAGGCCGAGGCCGAGATCGCCGAGCCCGAAACCGTCGAGCCGCCGTCCAAGACGGCCGAACCGAGCACCCCGGCCGTTGCCCTGAGCAGCCCGATCGTGGCCGCCAGCGCCGCGCCGGCGGTCACCACCGCGGCCAAGGTCCTGCCATTCGTGCGCCAGGCGCAGGAAGCTGCGCAGGAAGCGGCGTCCCGTCGGGCTCCGCAGGAGCTGGTCAAGGTCCCGGCGGACCTGCTCGAAGGCCTGGTGAACCTGGCCGGCGAGACGTCCATCTTCCGTGGTCGCGTCGAGCAGCAGGTTAGCGACTTCGGCTTCACCCTCGGCGAAATGGAAGCGACCATCGACCGGGTGCGCGACCAGTTGCGCCGTCTCGACACCGAAACCCAGGCGCAGATCCTCAGCCGTTACCAGGCCGAAGCCGAGCGTGCCGGCTACGAGGACTTCGACCCGCTGGAAATGGACCGCCACTCGCAGTTGCAGCAGCTCTCCCGGGCGCTGTTCGAGTCCGCGTCCGACTTGCTCGACCTGAAGGAAACCCTGGCCGCGCGTAACCGCGACGCCGAGACCCTGTTGCTGCAACAGGCGCGGGTCAACACCGAACTGCAGGAAGGCCTGATGCGCACCCGCATGGTGCCGTTCGACCGCCTGGTCCCGCGCCTGCGCCGCATCGTGCGCCAGGTGGCGGGCGAGCTCGGCAAGCAGGTCGAGTTCGTCGTCGGCAACGCCGAGGGCGAAATGGACCGCACGGTGCTGGAGCGCATCGTCGCGCCGCTGGAGCACATGCTGCGCAACGCCGTCGACCATGGCATCGAGCCCGGCGACGTGCGCCGCGCATCCGGCAAGCCGGAAACCGGCACCATCCGCCTGAACCTCGGTCGCGAGGGTGGCGATATCGTGCTGACCCTGGCCGACGACGGCGGCGGCATCAAGCTCGAAGCGGTGCGCCGCAAGGCCATCGAGCGCGGCCTGATGGATGCCGACAGCGACCTGACCGATCACGAAGTGCTGCAGTTCATTCTCGAGGCCGGCTTCTCCACGGCGGAGAAGGTCACCCAGATTTCCGGGCGCGGCGTCGGCATGGATGTGGTGCACTCCGAGGTCAAGCAGCTCGGCGGCTCGATGAGCATCGATTCGACCATCGGCCAGGGTACCCGCTTCACCATTCGCCTGCCGTTCACCGTATCGGTCAACCGCGCGCTGATGGTGCTGTCCGGCGAGGACCTCTACGCCATCCCGCTGAACACCATCGAGGGCATCGTGCGGGTCTCGCCCTACGAGCTGGAGGCCTACTACGCGCCGGATGCGCCGCGCTTCGAATACGCCGGCCAGGCCTATGAGCTGAAGTACCTCGGCGACCTGCTGAACAACGGCCAGCAGCCCAAGCTGGTCGGGCAGAGCCTGCCGCTGCCGGTGATCCTGGTGCGTTCGGCCGAGCACGCCGTGGCGGTGCAGGTGGACAGCCTGGCCGGCTCGCGGGAAATCGTGGTGAAGAGCCTTGGTGCGCAGTTCGCCGGCGTGCACGGGATTTCCGGTGCAACCATTCTCGGTGACGGCCGCGTAGTGGTGATTCTCGACCTGCTGGCGGCGATTCGCGTCCGCCATGCCCACCACCTGATCTCCCAGCAGCCGCGCCTGGCCAGCCGCACGGCCCAACCGGCGGAGCTCGAGCACGAGCGGCCGACGCTGGTCATGGTGGTGGACGACTCGGTCACCGTGCGCAAGGTGACCAGCCGCCTGCTGGAGCGCAACGGCATGAACGTGCTGACCGCCAAGGACGGGGTCGATGCCATTACCCAGCTGCAGGAGCACAAGCCGGACGTCATGCTGCTGGACATCGAGATGCCGCGCATGGACGGCTTCGAAGTGGCCACGCTGGTGCGCCACGACGAGCGTCTGAAGGATCTGCCGATCATCATGATCACCTCGCGTACCGGTGAGAAACACCGCGAGCGGGCCATGTCCATCGGTGTCAACGAATACCTGGGCAAGCCGTACCAGGAATCCCTGCTACTCGAAACCATTCAGGAGTTGGTCAAGGGACATGACTGAGAAAACCTCTGCCCGCATCGCCGTAATCGCCGACACCTCGTTGCAGCGCCATGTGCTGCAACAGGCGCTGGTCGGCAACGGCTACCAAGTGGTTCTCAACAGCGACCCTGCGCGCCTCGACGAGGATGCCCTGGCCACTTGCGAAACCGATCTGTGGCTGGTCGATCTGGCCCAGTCGGAGGATTCGCCGCTGGTGGACAACCTGCTGGAGCGCGCCAACGCGCCGGTGTTGTTCGGCGAGGGTCACGCGCCCGAACGCCACTCGGAAAACTATCCGCGCTGGGAGCGGCGTCTGTTCGGCAAGCTGAAGCGCCTGGTGGGTGACCCCTCGCAAGCTGTCGGCCCGACGCTCGAGGCGCTGCTGGCCGAGGCCCAGCGGCCGTCCCGCCTGGATCTGCCGCAAGCCCTGGCCGGTACGCCGCTGCAGGCGGGCGAGCCCGCGCGCCAGGTGTGGTTGCTGGCGGCCTCGATGGGCGGGCCGGAGGCGGTCAAGGCGTTTCTCGACGCGCTGCCCGGCGGCTTGCCGATTGCTTTCCTCTACGCCCAGCACATCGACGCCAGCTTCGAATCGGCCCTGCCCCAGGCAGTGGGTCGACACAGCCAGTGGCACGTCAATCCGGTGCGCAACGGCGACAAGCTGCGCTGCGGCGAGGTCATCGTAGTGCCGGTGGCCTGCGAACTGGGCTTCGCCGAGACCGGCGAGATGCAGGTCGCCGACCGGCCCTGGCCGGAACCCTACAGCCCGTCCATCGACCAGATGATGCTCAACCTGGCCCAGTGCTTCGGTGCCCACTGCGGGGTCATCGCCTTCAGCGGCATGGGTACCGATGGCAGCGCCGCGGCTGCCTACGTGCGCCGCCAGGGTGGCCTGATCTGGACCCAGCGCGCCGATAGCTGCGTCTGCCCGAGCATGCCCGACAGCCTGCGCGAGGGCGGCTACAGCGCCTTCAGCGGCGATCCGCGCGAACTGGCCGCGGCCCTGGTCAACCACCTGGCCCAGCAGTGCACCCCTGGCGCCGCATAGGAACTCCCCCATGAGCCAAGCTGTAACCACTTCCCAGGCCGGCGCCAGCCTCACCGCACTGATGGTGCCGCTGGCCGACCGCACCCTGCTGCTGCCCAACGTCGCGGTGGCCGAGCTGATCCCCTACCGCGCGCCGCAACCGGCCGAGGGCCTGCCCGACTGGTTCATCGGCCAGGTGGCCTGGCGCGACCTGCGCTTGCCGCTGCTCTCGTTCGAGGCTGCTTCCGACGGCCAGGCCCAGGTGGGTGTCGGGGCGCGGGTGGCGGTGCTCAACGCCGCTGGCGGGCGCCCCCATGTGAAGTTCATCGCGCTGCTGGTGCAGGGCATTCCCCGCTCGATCAAGGTCGACAGCGAACTGGCCAGCGCCGGCGCGCCCCTAGCTCCCCTCGAGCTGGAATCGGTGCTGATCGGCGAAGAGATGGTCAAGATCCCTGACCTCGTCGGGCTCGAGCAGAAGCTGGCGGATGCCGGCTTGATCTGACAAGGCAGCAGCCAGCTACAAGCCATACGCTGCAAGCGCAGGCCAATCGCGGTATCGCCGCTACTGCCCTTACCGCTTACCGCCTAAAAGTCTCCCCACAGTTGCTGCGCCACGGCCAGCGCCACGACCGGCGCGGTTTCCGTGCGCAGCACCCGGGGCCCCAGGCGGGCGGCGTGGAAGCCGGCCTGCCGGGCCTGTACCACTTCGGTATCCGACAGGCCGCCCTCGGGGCCGATCAGAAAGGCCAGCGAACCTGGCCGGGCATGGCTGGCCAAGGGCTCGGCCACCGGGTGCAGGACCAGCTTGAGATCGGCCTCGGCCTGCGCGAGCCAGTCGCCGAGCGTTTGCGGCGGGTGGATCAATGGCAGCACCGAGCGACCGCACTGTTCGCAGGCGCTGATCGCCACCTGGCGCCAATGGGCCAGGCGCTTGTCGGCGCGTTCGTCCTTCAGGCGCACCTCGCAGCGTTCCGAAACGATCGGCGTGATGATCGCCACGCCCAGTTCGGTGGCCTTTTGGATTGCCCAGTCCATGCGCTCGCCACGCGACAGTCCCTGGCCGAGGTGCACCTTCAGCGGCGATTCCGGCTGGCCGGGCACGGCTTCGCGCAGGTCGACCCGCACGTTCTTCTTGCCCACCTCGATCAGCTCGCCCCTGAACTCGCTGCCGCTACCGTCGAACAGCTGCACGGCGTCGCCGGCGGCCAGCCGCAGCACACGGCCGATGTAGTGGGCCTGGGCTTCGGGCAGGTCGTGGTGGCCGAGGGACAGAGGAGTGTCGATGAAGAAGCGGGATAGGCGCATAGAGGCAGCTGCAAGCGGCAAGTGGAAAGCCGCAAGCTTAAAGCACCGGTCCCTGACCTCGCAGCTTTTACTTGGGATGCGTCACGTGCGGCTAACCGCTGCTGTTGGGCGGGCGCCTTGTCCGTCCACCAACCAGGCAGGTCGAGTGCATCATCCTCCCGGCGCTTAGCCGGGGTCGCGATGATCGGGGTACAGGTCGCTGGCCACGCTGACGCTGACCGCCTCGCGAGTGGCCAGGTCGATGCCTTCGCTGGCGACCTCGGCGAGGAAGTCGATCTGCTCGGGGGTAATCACATAGGGTGGCAGGAAGTACACCACGCTGCCCAGCGGCCGCAGCAGGGCGCCACGCTCGAGGGCGTGCTGGTAGACCTTCAGGCCGCGGCGTTCCTGCCAGGGATAGGCGGTCCTGGCGGCCTTGTCCTGCACCATCTCGATGGCCAGGGCCATGCCGGTCTGGCGCACGTCTGCGACATGCGGGTGGTCGGCGAGGTGCGCCGTGGCGCTGGCCATGCGTGCGGCCAGGGCGCGGTTGGCCTCGATCACGTTGTCCTGCTCGAAGATATCCAGGGTCGCCAGCGCCGCGGCGCAGGCCAGTGGGTTGCCGGTGTAGCTGTGGGAATGCAGGAAGGCGCGCAGGGTCGAGTAGTCGTCGTAGAACGCCTGGTAGACGGTGTCGGTGGTCAGGCAGGCGGCCAGCGGCAGGTAGCCGCCGGTGAGGGCCTTGGACAGGCAGAGGAAGTCCGGGGTGATGCCGGCCTGCTCGCAGGCGAACATCGTACCGGTGCGGCCGAAGCCGACGGCGATTTCGTCGTGGATCAGGTGCACGCCGTAGCGGTCGCAGGCTTCGCGCAGCAGCTTGAGATACACCGGATGGTACATGCGCATGCCGCCGGCCCCCTGGATCAGCGGCTCGACGATTACCGCGGCCACCTCCCGGTGGTGCTCGGCCAGGCACTGTTCCATGTGGGCGAACATCGCCCGCGAGTGCTCCTCCCAGCCCATGCCGTCCGGGCGGTGGTAGCAGTCCGGGCTGGGCACCTTGAGGGTGTCCAGCAGCAGGGCCTTATAGGTATCGGTGAACAGCGGCACGTCGCCCACCGACATGGCGGCGACCGTCTCGCCGTGATAGCTGTTGGTGAGGGTGACGAAGCGCTTCTTCTGCGGCTGGCCGACGTTGATCCAGTAGTGGTGGCTCATCTTCAGCGCCACCTCGATGCAGGACGAGCCGTTGTCGGCGTAGAACACCCGCTCGAGGCCGGCGGGGGTCATCGCCACCAGGCGCTCGGACAGCTCGATAACCGGCTGGTGGCTGAAGCCGGCGAGTATCACATGCTCCAGTTGGTCGACCTGGTCCTTGATGCGCTGGTTGATGCGCGGGTTGGCATGGCCGAATACGTTGACCCACCAGGAGCTGACCGCGTCGAGGTAGCGCTTGCCGTCGAAGTCCTCCAGCCACACGCCCTCGCCGCGGCGGATCGGCACCAGCGGCAAGCGCTCGTGATCCTTCATCTGCGTGCAGGGGTGCCAGAGCACGGCAAGATCGCGCTGCATCCAGTCGGCGTTACGGCTCATGGGGTGGGTCTCCTTCGGTGACGGCGGTGGGCGGCTGCGCACGCGGCGCCGACGCAGCCTATCAGATGAGTGGCCGCGCTTTCTCGGCACACTGACGGATGTGTCTGGTTCGTGGCGCATCGGCTGACGTATGCTGCCGGCCCTGATCCGGTAGTGAAGGATGATCGAGATGTCTGGGTTTTGCGTGCGCGCGGCGATGCTGCTGATGCTGGGGTGGTGCAGTGGCTGGGCGTTTGCCAAGGACGCGTCGCCGACGGCGATCGTCGTCGGTGGCGGGTTGGCCGGCCTGGCGACCGCCTATGAACTGCAGCAGAGTGGGTGGCAAGTCACCCTGCTCGAAGCCAAGGCACAGATCGGCGGGCGTTCGGCACTGGCCGGCGGCGAGTGGATCGGCAACGCCAAGGCGCAGCCGGTGCTCAATGCGTATTTGCAGCGTTTCAAGTTGCCGACCCAGCCCGCTCCGGAGCTGGTGCGCGAGGCGGGTTACCTGATCGACGGCCTGTACTACAGCCCAGCGCAACTGGCCGAGAAGCAGCCGCTCACCTTCGACGGCCTGAAGCGCTTCGACAAGGCCCTCGACGAGCTGGCCGCCACCCTCGAAGACCCGCTGAACCCCACCGCCACCCGGGCCCTGTTCGCCCTCGACCAGACCAACGCGGCACGCTGGCTGGATACCCTCGGCCTGCCGGAAACCGCGCGCTTGCTGATCAACCAGCAGATCCGCTCGCGCTACGACGAGCCGTCGCGGCTGTCGCTGCTGCACCTGGTCCAGCAGACCCGCGTGCAGCGCGGTGTCGACGAGCGCGACCGGCGTGCCGCGCGCCTGCCCGGCGGCAGCCCGGTGCTGGCCAAGGCTTTCGCCAAGCAGCTGAAGACGGTCAAGACCAACGCCCAGGTATCGTCCATCGCGCAAGACGAGCGCGGCGTCACCGTCAGCGCCGGCGGCAAGGACTACCACGCCGACTACGCAGTGCTGGCGGTGCCGCTGCGCGCGCTGGGCAAAATCCAACTCACCCCGGCGCTTTCCGAGGTGCAGCGCAGCGCCATGCAAGGCACTACCTACGGTTGGCGCGACCAGATTCTGCTCAAGTTCAAGCGCGCCCCCTGGGATGCCAAGAGTGCGCTGAGCGGGGAAATCTACAGCGACCAGGGGCTCGGCATGCTCTGGGTCGAGCCGGCGCAGAAGGGCACCGCCCAGGTGCTGGTCAACCTGTCCGGCGACAACGCTCGGTTGCTGCAGAGCTTTGGCGATCGCCAGGTGGTCGACCAGTTGCTGATCCGTCTGCATGAGCACTACCCGAAGACCCGTGGTGCCTTCAGCGGCTACGAAATGCGCCGCTACAGCAGCGACCCTGGCACCCAGGGCGCCTACCTGGCCTACGGGCCGGGGCAGATCAGTCGCTTCTGGCGGTTGTGGGAGCAGCCGTTGCAGCGCGTCGCCTTTGCCGGCGAGCACACCGACGCGCTCTATCCCGGTACCCTGGAAGGCGCGCTGCGCAGCGGCCAGCGTGCTGCGGGCCAGTTGCGCGACCTGCTGGCCGGCAAGCCACTGCCGTCGGCTGTGCAGACGCTCGCTGCCAGCAAGCCATAGGGCTCGACCGGCGGTCGCCCGGGCGGTGCCTGCCGCGCGAATCTTTTGCGTGCGCGGGCGGTCCAAGCGCAGCCGCCCCCGGGGTGGCTGACTCATCGTATTTCTCGATATTTCAAAGCGAAATTTTCCGCTTTAAATCGATGGGTTTGTCGTTAACCTTGCGCCATTGTTTTCCGGAAGCCCTCTCCATGCAGCTGCGCAACTCTCCCTCACGCTACGGCCTGGTCAGCATCGTCTTGCACTGGGGCGTGGCCCTGGCGTTCTTCGGCCTGTTCGGTCTCGGCCTGTGGATGGTGGGGCTGGACTACTACAGCGGCTGGTATCGCCGGGCGCCGGAATTGCACAAGGGCATCGGCATCCTGCTGTTCCTGGCGATGCTTGTGCGCCTGTGCTGGCGCTTTCTCAGTCCCCCGCCGGCGCCCCTGCCCAACCATGGGCCGCTGACTCGCCTCGGCAGCAAGCTCGGCCACGGCCTGCTCTACCTCGGGCTGTTCGCCCTGATGATCTCCGGCTATCTGATTTCCACCGCCGATGGCCGGCCGATCAGCGTGTTCGGTTGGTTCGAGGTACCGGCGCTGGTCAGCTCGATTCCCGATCAGGAGGATGTTGCCGGGCTGGTGCACGAGTTCCTTGCCTGGGGCTTGGTGGTCTTCGCCAGCCTGCATGCCCTGGCCGCCCTCAAACACCATTTCTTCGACCGCGACGCGACGCTGATCCGCATGTTCGGGCGCGCCGCCAAATAAGCCATAACCGACCCCTCACCAGGAGACTCCCCATGCTCAAGAAGACCCTCGCCGCCCTGGCGCTCGGCTCCGCCCTGCTCGCCGCGAGTGCGGCCCAGGCGGCCGACTACAAGATCGACAAACAGGGCCAGCACGCTTTCGTCAACTTCAAGATCAGCCACCTCGGCTACAGCTGGCTGTACGGCACCTTCCGCGACTTCGACGGCGGTTTCAGCTTCGACGAGAAGAATCCCGAGGCGAGCAAGGTCAAGGTGACCATCCAGACCGCCAGCGTTGACACCAACCACGCCGAGCGCGACAAGCACCTGCGCAGCGACGATTTCCTCAGTGTCGGCAAGCACCCGACCGCTACCTTCGAGTCCACCTCGGTGAAGTCCACCGGCGAGAACACCGCCGATATCACCGGCAACCTGACGCTCAACGGCGTGACCAAGCCGGTGGTGATCCAGGCCAAGCTGACTGGCCAGGGCGACGACCCCTGGGGTGGCTACCGCGCTGGTTTCGAAGGCCGCACCACGCTGAAGCTGAAGGATTTCGACATCCAGAAGGACCTCGGCCCGGCTTCCCAGGAAGTGGAGTTGATCCTCTCCGTCGAGGGCGTGCGCCAGTAAGCGCGCGGCCGGAAACGCAAACGCCGACCCTTGGGTCGGCGTTTTGCATTCCGGGATCGACAAGTCGAGGGGCTGATGGGCGGCCCCTGCATATTGCCCGCCCAGGCCACCAGGCGAAGCTCGGGCGAATTGATTCGCCGAACGGGATCTGGACGCCCGTGGAACCGCCGCTCCAGAAACGAAAACGCCGGCATTGGCCGGCGTTTTCGTGGGGGCGCTTAGCTTTCGCGGTTGCGCGTCAGCAAGGCCGGCTTCTCGCCGCGCGGGCGGTTCGGCAGTTGCTCCAGTTGCTCGAGCTGTTCCGCGGTGGGCAGGCGCTCGCCACGGGACTTGTGCAGGATCTTGGGCTGGGTCTCGCGGGGGCTTTTCACTGCAGCCGGCTCGCGCAGCGGGGCATCGCTGCCGCGGGCGGCGCGGGAATCGCCGCGGCGGGCCTGGCCACCCTGGCCGCCGCCGCTACGGCCTGCGCCGCCGCGTCCCTGGCGCTTGCCTTCGCCGCCCCTGGCGGGGGCACCCTGGCTGCTGCCACGGGGAGCCTGGCCGCGTGCTGCGCCCTGGGCCTGGCCGCCAGCGGCCGGACGCCGCCCACGGGACGGCTTGTTCTGGTGCGGGCTGACATAGTCGACCCGGTTGCCGAAGTTATCGATCTCGTCGTCGAGGAACACTTCCGGATCGCGGTCCGGAGGTAACGGTGGAATGGCCGGGGCGGCGGCCTGGGCGCCACGGGCCGGCTGGGCCTGGCGCGGCTGGCGGCTCTTGCCCTTGTCCTTGCCCTTGTCCTTGCGCCCGCCCTGGTGCTGCTCGGCGCTGCCGCCGGCACGCGGGCCGCGAGGTGCACGGGGTTCGCGCGGGGCGCGGGTTTCCGGGCGCTCGGCTTCCACGGTGCTGGCGTCGAAGCCCATCAGGTCGCCGTCCGGGATCTTCTGCTTGGTCATGCGCTCGATGCCCTTGAGCAGCTTCTCCTCGTCCGGCGCCACCAGCGAGATCGCCTCGCCGCTGCGGCCGGCGCGGCCGGTACGGCCGATACGGTGCACGTAGTCTTCCTCGACGTTGGGCAGCTCGAAGTTGACCACATGGGGCAGTTGGTCGATGTCCAGGCCACGGGCGGCGATATCGGTGGCGACCAGGATGCGCACCTTGTTCGCCTTGAAGTCGGCCAGGGCCTTGGTGCGGGCGTTCTGGCTCTTGTTGCCGTGGATCGCCTGCGCCGGCAGGCCATGCTTGTCGAGGTACTCGGCCAGGCGGTTGGCGCCATGCTTGGTGCGGGTGAACACCAGCACCTGTTCCCAGGCGCCGGCGGTGATCAGGTGGGCGAGCAGGGCACGCTTGTGGCTGGCCTGCACGCGGAACACGCGCTGTTCGATGCGCTCGACCGTGGTGTTCGGTGGGGTGACCTCGATGCGCTCGGGGTTGTGCAGCAGCTTGCCGGCGAGGTCGGTGATGTCCTTGGAGAAGGTCGCCGAGAACAGCAGGTTCTGCCGCTTGGCCGGCAGGCGGGCGAGCACTTTCTTCACGTCGTGGATGAAGCCCATGTCGAGCATGCGGTCGGCTTCATCGAGCACCAGGATTTCCACGTGGGAAAGGTCGACGCTGCCTTGCCCGACGAGGTCGAGCAGACGACCGGGACAGGCGACGAGCACGTCGACGCCCTTGGCCATGGCCTGCACCTGGGGGTTCATGCCAACGCCGCCGAAGATGCAGGCGCTGACGAATTTCAAATCGCGGGCATAGACCTTGAAGCTGTCATGTACCTGGGCGGCGAGTTCGCGGGTGGGGGTCAGCACCAGCACGCGCGGTTGTTTCGGACCGTGGCGCTGCTCGCGATCCGGGTGACCGTTGGGGAACAGTCGCTCGAGGATCGGCAGGGCGAAGCCGCCGGTTTTACCTGTACCCGTCTGGGCCGCCACCATCAGATCGCGACCTTGCAACACGGCGGGGATGGCCCGCTGTTGCACCGGAGTGGGTTGGGTGTAGCCGGCGGATTCGACCGCACGGACTAAAGCCTCGGAGAGACCGAGGGAGGCAAAGGACATGTGAAATCCTGTCTGTTTGGGGCGTGTTCGCCCGATGGGGATAGTGTCTGGCTTGAATCGCACTCAAGGGAGCGATCCCGTCCGGTCCTGCTGGCTGGGGGCCGAGCATCCGGGCGTAAGCCTGACGGAAGCGCCGAGTATAACAGAGCCATCGGCTTGTGCTGCGGTTCCTTGCTCAATGGTGTGAGCCGGCGTTCCGCGCGTTCATCTGAACGCAGCAGGGGGCGCAAGTTCACCGGCCACGGCAGGGCGACCGGCCCGGCGCGGCCCCGCCCGATGCCGGCAAGGCCGGCCAGCTCGTCGCTTTGACGCTTTCGGCAATTCCCCGGTCGTTTTTGCACCCAGGCAGAACGGTGCCCGGGACTAAGCTGGCCCCGAAGCGTTAACCGAATCCGAGGGACAACCCGTGAGCCCAGCCGAACTGCACGCCGACAGCATCGTCATCGACGGTCTGATCATCGCCAAATGGAACCGAGAACTGTTCGAGGACATGCGCAAGGGCGGCCTGACCGCGGCCAACTGCACCGTGTCCGTCTGGGAGGGCTTCCAGGCCACGGTGAACAACATCGTCGCCAGCAACAATCTGATCCGCGAGAACGGCGACCTGGTGATCCCGGTGCGCAGCACCGCCGATATCCGCAAGGCCAAGCAACTGGGCAAGACCGGCATCCTCTATGGCTTCCAGAACGCCCATGCGTTCGAGGATCAGCTCGGCTACGTCGAGGTGTTCAAGCAGCTCGGCGTGGGCATCGTGCAGATGTGCTACAACACCCAGAACCTGGTCGGCACCGGCTGCTACGAGCGCGACGGCGGGCTGTCGGGTTTCGGTCATGAGGTCGTCGCCGAGATGAACCGCGTCGGCATCATGTGCGACCTGTCCCATGTCGGCTCCAAGACTTCCGAGGAGGTCATCCTCGCCTCGAAGAAGCCGGTCTGCTACTCCCACTGCCTGCCGTCGGGGCTGAAAGAGCACCCGCGCAACAAGTCCGACGCAGAGCTGAAGTTCATCGCCGACCACGGCGGTTTCGTCGGCGTGACCATGTTCGCGCCCTTTCTGGCCAAGGGCATCGACTCGACCATCGACGACTACGCCGAGGCCATCGAGTACGTGATGAATATCGTCGGCGAAGACGCCATCGGCATCGGCACCGACTTCACCCAGGGCCACGGTAAGGACTTCTTCGAGTGGCTGACCCACGACAAGGGTTACGCCCGCCGCCTGACCAACTTCGGCAAGATCGTCAACCCGCTGGGCATCCGCACCGTGGGCGAGTTCCCCAACCTCACCGAGACCCTGCTGGGGCGCGGCATGCCCGAGCGCACCGTGCGCAAGGTGATGGGCGAGAACTGGGTGCGCGTGCTCGCAGACGTCTGGGGCGAATGAGCCAAACACCGACGTAGGGTGGGTTAGCCGCGCAGCGGCGTAACCCACCATTGCTATCAGGCCAATAGATCGCTCGGTGGGTTACGCCTTCGGCTAACCCACCCTACACAAGCGCCAAGCGCACACACGAATTCCGGAGTCTGAACCCATGGCCACACACGCCCCCGAAATGCCCATCCTGGTCGACGACGAAACCGGCGTCTGGACCACCGACGCGCTGCCGATGCTCTACGTGCCGCGGCACTTCTTCGTCAATAACCATATCGGTATCGAGGAAGTCCTGGGCGCCGAGGCCTACGCCGAGATTCTCTACAAGGCCGGCTACAAGTCCGCCTGGCACTGGTGCGAGAAGGAAGCCGAATGCCACGGACTGGTCGGCGTCGAGGTGTTCGAGCACTACATGAAGCGCCTGTCGCAGCGCGGCTGGGGCCTGTTCAAGATCGAGGCGATCGACCTCGATGCCGGTACCTGCCGGGTGCGCCTGGATCACTCGGCCTTCGTCTACGTCTACGGCAAGTGCGGGCGGCCGGTGGATTACATGTTCACCGGCTGGTTCGCCGGCGCCATGGACCAGATTCTCGCCGCCAAGGGCAGCCCGATCCGTACCGTTGCCGAGCAGGTCTACGGCGCCTCGGAAGAAGGCCGCGACCACGGCCTGTTCGTCGTCAAACCGTTGTAGTCGGAGCAGGTAAAAATGGCCTTCGAAGCTATGTTCCAGCCGATCCAGATCGGCAAGCTGACCATCCGTAACCGCGTGCTCTCCACCGCGCACGCCGAGGTCTACGCCACCGACGGCGGCATGACCACCGAGCGCTACGTGAAGTACTACGAGGAGAAGGCCAAGGGCGGTATCGGCCTGGCCATCTGCGGCGGTTCCTCCACCGTGGCCATCGACAGCCCGCAGGGCTGGTGGAAGTCGGTGAACCTGTCCACCGACAAGATCATCCCGCACTTCCAGAACCTGGCCGACGCCATGCACAAGCACGGCGCCAAGATCATGATCCAGATTACCCACATGGGCCGCCGGTCCAGGTGGGATGGGGAGCACTGGCCGACCCTGATGTCGCCGTCCGGCATTCGCGAGCCGGTGCACCGCGCCACCTGCAAGACCATCGAGCCGGAAGAGATCTGGCGGGTGATCGGCAACTACGCCAGCGCCGCGCGTCGGGCGAAGGAGGGCGGGTTGGATGGCGTCGAGCTGTCCGCCGTGCACCAGCACATGATCGACCAGTTCTGGAGCCCGCGGGTCAACAAGCGCGACGACGAGTGGGGCGGCAGCTTCGAGAATCGCATGCGCTTCGGCCTGGAAGTGCTCAAGGCGGTGCGTGCCGAGGTCGGCAACGACTTCTGCGTCGGCATGCGCATCTGCGGCGACGAGTTCCACCCGGACGGTCTGACCCATGACGACATGAAGCAGATCGCCAAGTACTACAGCGACACCGGCATGATCGACTTCATCGGCGTCGTCGGTTCCGGTTGCGACACCCACAACACCCTGGCCAACGTCATCCCGAACATGACCTATCCGCCGGAGCCGTTCCTGCACCTGGCGGCGGGCATCAAGGAAGTGGTCAGCGTGCCGGTGCTGCACGCGCAGAACATCAAGGACCCGAACCAGGCCACGCGCATCCTCGAAGGCGGCTATGTGGACATGGTCGGCATGACCCGCGCGCACATCGCCGACCCGCACCTGATCGCCAAGATCAAGATGGGCCAGGTCGACCAGATCAAGCAGTGCGTCGGCGCCAACTACTGCATCGACCGCCAGTACCAGGGCCTCGACGTGTTGTGCATCCAGAACGCCGCGACGTCCCGCGAGTACATGGGCGTGCCGCATATCATCGAGAAGACCACCGGCGTGAAGCGCAAGGTGGTGGTGGTCGGCGGCGGCCCGGCCGGCATGGAGGCGGCGCGCGTCGCCGCCGAGCGCGGCCACGACGTGACCCTGTTCGAGAAGAAGGACCAGCTGGGCGGCCAGATCACCACCGCCTCGAAAGCCCCGCAGCGCGACCAGATCGCCGGCATCACCCGCTGGTTCCAGCTGGAACTGGCGCGGCTGAACGTCGACCTGCGGCTGGGTACCCCGGCGGATGCCGAGACCATTCTCGACCTCAAGCCGGACGTCATCGTGCTGGCCAACGGCGGCCATCCGTTCCTCGAGCAGAACGAGCACTGGGGCGCGGCCGAGGGGTTGGTGGTGAGCAGTTGGGACATCCTCGACGGCAAGGTGGCGCCCGGCAAGAACGTGCTGGTCTACGACACCATCTGCGAGTTCACCGGCATGTCGGTGGCGGACTACCTCGCCGACAAGGGCGCCCAGGTGGAGATCGTCACCGACGACATCAAGCCCGGCGTGGCCATCGGCGGCACGACCTTCCCGACCTACTACCGCAGCATGTACCCGAAGGAAGTGATCATGACCGGCGACCTGATGCTGGAGAAGGTCTACCGCGAGGGCGACAAGCTGGTGGCGGTGTTGGAGAACGAATACACCGGCGCCAAGGAGGAGCGGGTGGTCGACCAGGTCGTGGTGGAGAACGGCGTGCGTCCGGACGAAACGCTCTACTACGCGCTCAAGCAGGGTTCGCGCAACAAGGGGCAGATCGACGTGGAGGCGCTGTTCGCCATCCAGCCGCAGCCGTGCCTTTCCCAGGGCGGCGACGGCTACCTGCTGTTCCGCATCGGCGACTGCGTGGCCCAGCGCAACACCCACGCGGCGATCTATGACGCGTTGCGGTTGTGCAAGGACTTCTAGCTTGTCTCCCCTCTCCCACCGGGAGAGGGGCCGGGGGTGAGGGTTACGTCGGTCGACTCGGACTCGGCGTTCTCCTCTCCCCAACCCTCTCCCGGAGGGAGAGGGGGCTGTCCTATGCCGCTTTCAGGTCCCGTGAGGAGACCAAACGATGTTGAATATCCTTCTGCCCATCCTGCTGTTCGCCGCCCTGGCCCTGGCCGTGCTCGGCGCCGCGAAGCGCTTCCTCATGTGGCGACGCGGCCGGTCGTCGAAGGTCGACTGGATCGGCGGCCTGCTGAAGATGCCGCGCCGCTACCTGGTGGACCTGCACCATGTGGTCGAGCGCGACAAGTACATGTCCAAGACCCACGTCGCCACGGCTGGCGGCTTCGTCCTGGCGGCGCTGCTGGCGATCGTCGTGCATGGCTTCGGCCTGCACAACCGCATCCTCGGCTTCGCCCTGCTGGCAGCCACACTGCTGATGTTCGTCGGCGCCCTGTTCGTCGCCAAGCGTCGCCTCGATCCCCCGAGCCGCTTGTCGAAGGGCCCGTGGATGCGCCTGCCGAAGAGCCTGCTGATGTTCGCGGCGAGCTTCTTCATTGCCACCCTGCCGGTGGCCGGCATCCTGCCGCAAGGCTTCGGCGGCTGGTTCCTGGCCGGTCTGCTGGCGATTGGCGTGGCTTGGGGCGTGTCCGAGTTGTTCCTCGGCATGACCTGGGGCGGGCCGATGAAGCACGCCTTCGCCGGTGCCCTGCACCTGGCCTGGCACCGCCGCGCCGAGCGCTTCGGCGGCGGCCGTTCGACGGGGCTGAAAGCCCTCGATCTGGACGATCCGCAGGCGCCGCTGGGCGTGGAAAAGCCCACCGACTTCACCTGGAACCAGTTGCTCGGCTTCGACGCCTGCGTGCAGTGCGGCAAGTGCGAGGCGGCCTGCCCGGCCTTCGCCGCCGGCCAGCCGCTGAACCCGAAGAAGCTGATCCAGGACATGGTCATCGGCCTGGCCGGTGGCAGTGACGCTCAGTTCGCCGGCTCTCCTTACCCCGGCATCCCGCTCGGCGAACACGGCGGCGGACCGCACCAGCCCATCGTCGTGCAAGGCGGCAAGGGCCTGGTGGAGGCGGATACCCTGTGGTCCTGCACCACCTGCCGCGCCTGCGTCGAGGAATGCCCGATGATGATCGAGCACGTCGATGCCATCGTCGACATGCGCCGTCATCTCACCCTGGAAAAGGGCTCGACGCCGAACAAGGGCGCCGAGGTGCTGGACAACCTGATCGCCACCGACAACCCTGGCGGTTTCGCCCCCGGCGGTCGTCTGAACTGGGCCGCCGACCTCAACCTGCCGCTGATGAGCGAGAAGGGCGAGGCCGAGGTGCTGTTCTGGGTCGGCGACGGTGCCTTCGACATGCGCAACCAGCGCACCCTGCGCGCCTTCGTGAAGATCCTCAAGGCGGCCCAGGTGGACTTCGCCGTGCTCGGCCTGGAAGAGCGCGACAGCGGTGACGTGGCGCGCCGGCTGGGCGACGAGGCGACCTTCCAGAGCCTGGCCACGCGCAACATTGCCACCCTGGCCCAGTACCGTTTCCAGCGCATCGTCACCTGCGACCCCCACAGCTTCCACGTACTGAAGAATGAGTACGGCGAACTGGGCGGTCGCTACCAAGTGCTGCACCACAGCACCTACATCGCCACCCTGATCGCCCGCGAGCGGCTGGACCTCGGCCGGCACCCTCTTTCTCAACAGCATGGCGGCGGCGTGACCTACCACGATCCCTGCTACCTGGGGCGCTACAACGGCGAGTACGAAGCACCGCGCGCCGTGCTCAAGGCCATCGGCATCGAAGTCAAGGAGATGCAACGCTCCGGCTTCCGTTCGCGCTGCTGCGGCGGTGGCGGCGGCGCACCGATCACCGACATCCCTGGCAAGCAGCGCATCCCCGACATGCGCATGGTCGACATCAAGGAAACCGGCGCCGAGCTGGTGGCCGTGGGCTGCCCGCAGTGCACCGCCATGCTCGAAGGCGTGGTGGCGCCGCGGCCGGAGATCAAGGACATCGCCGAGCTGGTGGCCGAGGTGCTGATCGAGGAAGCGGTGAACGTAAAAAAGCCGTCGGCGGCTAAGACTGCCGAGGAGGTGGCGTGATGACTCGAAGTCCGCATGCTTTCCTCCCCTCGCCCTCTGGGAGAGGGGCCGGGGGTGAGGGAAGCCTCAGGCCACGCGCAATCACCTGCCACCCTCTCCCGCAGGGAGAGGGCGTTGTCCGTGCAGCCCTGGAGACCACGCCATGAGCGACCTTATCCGCCGCGACCCGCGCGCCGAATGGATCGCGCGCAACCGCCTGCACCCGTTGCACGGCAAGCTGCAGCAGGCCGAGGCCCGCTGGATGGGGCCCAACGGCGTGGTCCGCAAGAATCCCCATGCCGTGGGCTTCATCGGGCCCAACGGCATCAAGCGCATCGACCGCTCCGGCGCCCAGCAGGGCGGTAGCGCACGCCAGCGTTCCGCTGCGGTAGAAACCGCGCAGCTGCCGCTGCACATCGTCGCCCAGCCAGCGCACTACATCTGCGTGGTGCCGGACATGGTCGGCGGACGTCTGTCCAGCCACGACAAGGACCTGCTCGGCCTCGCCCGCCAGCTCGCCGGCAGCGGTGGCGCGGTGCTGGCGGTGGTGTTCGGCGAGCACAAGGAAAGCGCTTTCGACACCGCCGGCGTGGACCGCCTGCTGCTGGTCCAGGGCGAGGAATACGAAGGCTACGCGCCGGAGCAACGCATCCAGGCCCTGGCGGCGGTTGAGCGGCAATTCGCGCCGCGCCACTGGCTGCTGCCCGACAGCCGCATGGGCGGCGCCGAGCTGGGTCGCCGGCTGGCCGCCAAGCTGGGCGAGCGCCCGGCCACGCGGGTCTGGCAGGTCGATGGCGAGCGCTGCGTCGGCCGTGCCGGCGCCGGTCGCGAAGACCTGCACCGTGCCTTGCCGCGACTCATCCTGGCCGCTGCCGAATGCGCCGAACCGGTGGGCGAAACCCGCCACGAGGCGTTGCCGCTGGCCCTGGACGCTAGCGTCGCCCGCAGCCTGCCGCGCATCGAGGACCTCGGCCCGGTGGCCGTGGACCCGGCGCAGATTCCCATGGCCGAGGCCGAGTTCATTCTCTCCGGCGGCAACGGCGTGAAGAACTGGGAGCAGTTCCACCGGGCTGCCCAGGTCCTCGGCGCCACCGAGGGTGCCTCCCGCGTGGCGGTGGACGACGGTTTCATGCCGCGCAATCGCCAGGTCGGCGCCACCGGCACCTGGGTTACCGCACGGGTCTACCTGGCGGTGGGCATTTCCGGGGCGATCCAGCATCTGCAGGGCATCGGTGCCTGCGACAAGGTGGTGGCGATCAACCTCGACCCCGGCTGCGACATGATCAAGCGCGCCGACCTGTCGGTGATCGGCGACTCGGCGGCGATCCTCCAGGCACTGATCGAGAAGGTCAGCGCCTGGCGAAAGGGAGGCGCGCGCGATGCGGCCTGACGTAGGGTGGATGCCGCTCCGTGCGTCCACCGTCACCGAGCCTCGGTGGATCGCTAAAGCGCGATCCACCCTACGGGAGTCGTTCCATGTCTGATCTCAACATCGTCACCCTGGTATCGGTGGGCGCCCACCCGACCTCCGGTCGCGCGCGTCGTGCCGAGCAGGACGCCCGTGCGGTGGAGCTGGGTCTGCGCCTGGCCGGCGACAGCCTGCGCGTGGTGCACGCCGGCGCTCCCGACGAGGATGCACTGCGCGCCTACCTCGGCATGGGCCTGCCGGAACTCACCGTGTTGGAGCAGCCGGCCGGCGCCGACGCATTGCCGGTGCTGGCCGATTTCCTGGCGGGAGCCGGTGCCCAGTTGGTGCTCAGCGGCGGCCAGGCGGAGACCGGCGAGGGCTCCGGCATGCTGCCGTACCTGTTGGCCGAGCGGCTTGGCTGGCCGTTGGTGGTGGGCCTGGCCGCTGTGGAAAAGGTGGAGAACGGCCACGCCGAGGTGCTGCAGGCGCTGCCGCGTGGGCAGCGGCGCCGCTTGCGGGTGCGCCTGCCGTTCCTCGCCAGTGTCGACAGCGCCGCCCCGGCGGCGCGCCAGAGCGCCTTCGGTCCTGCCCGCCGCGGGCTGGTCGAGACGCAGCCGGTGGCAGCGGTCGAGGATGCGCTGCTCGTGGCGGCCGATCTACAGCCGGCCAAGCCGAGGCCCAAGCGGCTCAAGGTGATCAAGGCGAAGACCGCCGCCGACCGGTTCAAGGCGGCCACCGCCAAGGCATCCGGCGACGGAGGGCAGGTACTGCGCGACCTGAGCCCAGAGGCCGGCGCCGAGGCGATCTTCAAGCTACTGGTGGAAGAGGGTGTGCTGCGCTAGGGAGTCCTGCGCAGCGGGTAGGAGCGAACTGATTCGCCGGTAGGCAGCGCCAGGCGAATAGATTCGCCCCTGCGGTCCACCGCTCGGAAAGGCGCCCCGTGCCCGTTACGCCCCCTGGCCCCAGTTCATCTCCAGCCCGCCGTCGATGACGAAGCTTTGCCCGGTGACGTAGTCCGCTGACGGACTGACCAGGTACAGCGCCAACTCGGCGACCTCTTCCGGCTGGCCGGGACGCTTCCAGGGAATGCGCGGCAGCTCCTTCTCGCGCGTGTCCCGGTCATCCAGGCGCGACTGGGTCATGGGTGTCTGGATCAACCCCGGAGCAATGGCGTTGACGTTGATCTTCAGCGGTGCCAGCTCCAGCGCCAGGCTGCGGGTGAGTGCCAGCAGGCCGCCCTTGGCCGCGCCGTAGGGGGTATTGCCGGGGCTGGGAATGGAGTCGTGCACGGAGGTGATATTGACGATCTTGCCGCCGCCGCCCTTGGCCTGACGTCGGCGCACGAACTCCTGGGCGCAGTAGAACGGCCCGTGCAGGTCGGTGCGCACGATCCTGTCGAAGTCTTCCGGGCCGATGTCGGTCAACGGTCCGCCGCCACCGACGCCGGCGTTGTTGATCAGGATGTCGGCGCAACCGAGTTCCGCATCCACCGTCTTGAACAGCTCGGCGACGCTGGCCGGCTCGGTGACATCGAGCTGCCTCACCAGGCCCTGGCCACCGGCCTGTCTGATCTTTTCCAGAGCGGCCTGCGCGCCGTCCTGGTCGGTGTGATAGGTCACCGCGACCGCGGCCCCTTCGCGGGCGAAGGCGACGGCCATGGCGTGGCCCATGCCCGAGTCCGATCCGGTGATCACCGCGACTTTACCGCTGAGCGTGCCCATAGGTTTTCTCCGCTGCTTGAATGCCTGACCTTTGGTCTGGTCATCGCACGCGGCGGAAGTTTCCGAGGACTGATGAGCGCGTTGCGCTTGGCGGGGCAGGCTGAAGCGTCGGCGCCCAGCCATTGGCGAAGACCGCTGCTCCGGCAGACGGCCAAAGAAAAGGGTGGCGCCCGGCCGGTACGCCACCCTTCTGTCGTGCACCGCACGGCCCGGCGGGCCATGCGGCTGTTCGCCGCGTGCTTAGTCGCGCGGCGGGCGGGCCAGGCTGGCGCTCGGGTCGAGGCTGCGCTGGCGGGCGGTGGCGTGCTGGTGGCCGTCGTCGCCGTCCATCGGCAGCGCCGCTTGCAGGCTGGCGGCGGTGCGCGGACGGTTCTTCCAGTCGGCGATCAGCTGGTCGCGCCAGGCCGGGTAAAGCGCGCCGTGTACCTGGTTCAGCTCGCCCAGTGCACGCCGGTAGCCGTCCACGTCGTTGCGCTTGAGGTAGCCGGCCAGGGCCAGGTGGCGCTGCGGGTCGCGCTCCTGCAGGTAGCGGTGCAGGGTGTAGGACCAGTGGTAGACCATGCTGCTGCCGCTCTCGTAGGAGAGGTTGGCGATGGCATTGAGGCTCGGCCGCTGGTTCTGCGCCACGTTGCTGATGTCGTTCATGCCGCGCTCGAAGTAGCTGCCCCAGGCCAGGTACTCGGCCAGGCCCTCGGCCCACCAGGTGGTGATGTTCAGCGGGTAGTGGCCGAACGGGCCGTACTGGTTGAAGCGGCCATCGAGGTAGTGCACATACTCGTGGTTGAGGTTCCACACCTGCCAGGTCGGCGTTGCACGCTCGTAGGCGAAGAAGCGCGCCTGGTTGCCCTGGCGATCCGGGCTGCCCTCGATGTACATGCCGCCGTTGTCGGTGCTGATGCCGAACAGCAGGCCGGCGTACTTCTTGTACTGCTCGCTGCTGGAGAACACCACCAGCTCCAGGCTGGTGTTGTTGTCGTCGGCCACCGGCTGCCAGTTGGTCTGCATGATGCGGTGGAAATCCTTCTCCTGGCGCGCCAGGGTCGAGCAGATCTCGCTGAAGCGGTTGCTGGCCAGGGCCTGCGAGCGCACCTTCAGGGTTGGGCCGCAGGTATAGGTCTGCGGCAGCACCTCGTTCACTTCGTAGCGGAAGCAGAGGCCGGGGAAGGTGGTGGCGCAGGTCTCGTCGACCTTGCCTTGGTAGGCGAAGTCCACGTAGTACTCGCGGAAGTTGCTCTTCAGCTCCTGGTCGTCCAGTTTGCCGCGGCCGAGGTGGGCGCTCATGATCCTGCGCACTGCCGCGTCGCCGCGCACGCGCCAGGTGCCGCTGCTGGCCAGGCGTTCCAGCTTGCCCAGGGCTTCGATGGCGTTGTAGACGATGAAGCCGTCATTGTTGCGCCACAGCGCGTTCTTGCCGCTGCCCAGCTCGGCGATCATGTCGAGGAAGCGGGTGTCGCCGAGCAGTGCGCTGCGCAGATTGCCTTCGGCCCAGCCGAAGCGGTCGAACAGGTTGAGCAACTGGAACACGGCGTCGCCGTAGGTGCTCTCCGCACTCAACTGCGGCGTGGTGTTGAAGTGATGCAGGATGTCGATCAGCTTGGGCAGGTGGCGGACCACCAGGGCGCTGCTGTCCTTGCCGGAGGCCAGCCCGCCGAGGGCCACCACGTAGCCTTCGATGATCTTGCCCGAGGCTTTCTGGTAGACCAGCAGGTCCTTCATGCCGGCGACGCGGAACAGCGCGCGCTCGACCATCGCCTGCTGGGCGGCGGTGGTCTTGCCCAGGCCCTGGTAGTAGTTGTAGGCGCGCAGGTAGTAGAGCAGGGTGTCCAGGTCCTTGTCCTGGATGTTCTGCTGGCGGGCGAGGAAGTCCACCGCCGCGGCCACCGCTTCCAGTCGGCCGGCCTTGGCATGGTCGAAATGCTCGACGAAGAACTCGTTGCCGAGCACTTCCTTCACCAGCGGCGAGAAGTCCGCCTTGCTGCGCAGGTTCGGGTCCAGCGGGGCGTCGCCCGGCGGGGTCACCGGCGGCTGTACCGGGGTGGTCGGGTCGGTCGGCGTGGTAGTGCCGCCGACGCGCAGGTCCAGCTTGACCCAGGCGATGGTGGAATTGGCACGGCCGTCGCTGACGCGGTAGCTGAACTGGTCGCTGGCGTTCTCCTTGCGGTAGGGGCGGTAGCTGTACTTGCCGGTCCTGGCGTCCAGTTGCAGCTGGCCCAGGCGCGGCCAGTCGATGATGGTGAAGGTCAGCGCATTGCCGTCGGCATCCTTGCCCCACAGCTGGCCGTTGGCGGTGCTGCCGGCATCGATGCGCAGGCTCTGGTTGGCGGCTTCCGGCGCGCGGTTGCCGCTGCTGCCGTCGGCGGCCAGCATGTTCAGCTGCACGGTGGCCGGAACCGACCAGCCCTTGCTGTCGGTGGCGCGGTATTCGAACTCGTCGTACTTGGCGACCTGGGTGGGCAGGTATTCGAAGCGGCCGGTATTCCAGTCCAGCTTGATGGTGCCGTACTTGGGCTGGCGGGTGATGGCGAAGCTGATGCGGTCGCCTTCGGCATCGCGGGCCCAGATCCAGCTGGCGTAGGGCTTGCCGGCGGCGATGGTCTCGCTATGGCCGCGTACTTCCGGCACCTGGTTGGCTTGGGCGGTGGCGATCGCCAGCGGGCTCAGGGCCAGCAGCAGAGCGGCCTGGGCGAAGGGTAGAGCGGGTTTTCCAGTAGGCATGGGGTTCATTCCCTGGGGTGCGTGAAAGCCGCGCACGGTAGGGGATGCGTTCGTCATGGGCCGCGACTGGCCGCACGTTTAGCGGGTATCTGGCGAGTTTTTGTCCAGGCCGTGGCCTCGGTCGCAGGCGTGGGGAGCAGGGCTGCGCACTAGGGTCGTGATCGAGTTCCGCAACCGTTCGGCGGGTGATGGCGGCGGGCGCCGGATCGGGAACGAAACCTGCACCTACCGCACAATCGCGCCCGCGAGCGCCAACTTATTGATTCAAGCCAGTAAATGCTGGCGAGGTGCCAGGTACTATGCAGTCATCCAGAAGAGGCCAGCGGCGCTCAGTCCATGGCGAAGCCCAGTTGCCGCCAGCCTTCATAGACCGCCACCGCCACGGTGTTGGACAGGTTGAGGCTGCGGCAGCCGGGCCGCATCGGCAGGCGCAGGCGGCGCTCGGCGGGAATCTGCTCCAGCACCTCGGGCGGCAGGCCGCGGCTCTCCGGGCCGAACAGCAGCACGTCGTCAGGCTGGAAGCGGTGTTCGGCGAAATTGCGACTACCCTTAGTGGTAAACGCCAAGATTCTGTCGCTGCCGATTTCTGTGATACAGTCCGACAAGCTATGGTGGCGTTTTAATATCGCGTATTCATGGTAATCCAGCCCTGCACGGCGCAGGCGCTTGTCGTCCAACTCGAACCCCAGGGGTTCGATCAGGTGCAACTGGCACCCGCTGTTGGCGCACAGGCGAATGATATTGCCGGTGTTCGGGGGTATCTCGGGCTGGAACAGGACGACGTGGAACATGACAACAAGGCTCTGCACGGAGGCGGGCGGCACGGCATTCTACAGCCTGCCGACGCGAAGTGCGCCGCCAAGGCGGTAAAGAGCGAGTCGCTGGGCCAGGGGGTAGTGGTTGGCTTTGTTCGCGAGAAAGACATCCTCGGTGGCCGGGCTGGTAGGCATCGAAACCGGGCCGGAAGGCATCGCCCTGGCGCAGGTCACCCGCGAGCCGGGGCAGGCGCCGGAGCTGCAGCACTGCCTGTTCCGCGAGGCTCCGCCCGCCGAGCAACCGGGGCTGCTCAAGACCCTGGCGCACGAACTTGGCCTGGCCGGTGCGCCGGTCAACCTGGTGCTGCACCCTGCCGCCTACCAGATGATGCTGCTCGACTGCCCCGATGTGGCCGGCGACGAGCTGCGCGACGCCATGCGCTGGCGGGTCAAGGACCTGATCAGCGATCCCCTCGACCAGGTGGTGGTGGACGCCTTCGCGTTGCCGCCGGACGCCTATCGCGGCCGTTCGCGCATGGCCTACTGCGCGGTGCTGAACAAGGCCCGCATGCAGGACTGGGCGCAGCAGATGCGCCAGGCCGAGCTGCGCCTGCGCAGCATCGATGTCACCGAAATGGCGTTTCGCAACCTCGGCCTGCTGGCCGGCGCCGAGGGCGTCAACCTGGCGCTGCTGCGGCTGCGTTCCAGCGAAGGGCTGATCTGCGTGCAGCACGGTCCCGACCTGTATATGGCGCGGCGCATCGAACACGGCCTGGACGGCGCTGGCGACCTCGGCGACCTGCAGTTGGAAATCCAACGCTCGCTCGACTATTTCGAAAGCCAGCTCGGCAAGGGCTACATCAATCGCCTGCTGCTGCTGCCGATGAAGCGCGACGGCGAGCAGGTGATGCAGACCCTGGCCGCCGGCCTGGCGGTCAACCTGCAGCGGCTCGATCTGCGGGAACTGTTGCCCGGCCCGGTGAGTGCCGCCCTCTCCGAACGCGAGCAGGCCTATTGCGTCGCGGCGGTGGGCGCGGCGCTGCGTCAGGAGAGCCTCTGATGCAGAACCTCAACCTGTTCCAGCCCGAACGCCGCCAACAAGGCGGTCCGCGCCGCCGCCACATGCTGCTGGGGCTCGCCGGCTTGATCGCGGTGCTGCTGGTGCACGGCACCTGGCAGGGCTGGCAGCTCTATCGCAGCCAGCAGCGGGTGGACCTGATCGAGCAGCGGGTCGCGCTCCAGGAAGCCGAACTGGCCAGCGTGCAGGCCAGTTTCGTCGAGCCGATGCTGGACCCGACGCTGGCACCGCAGCTCGCCGAGCAGGAGGCCGGCAACCGCCAGTTGCGGCGTTTGTCCGATTATCTGACGCAGCTCGACCGCCAGCGCCGCCTCGGTTTTGTCGCGCCGCTCCAGGCCCTGGCCGAGCGCCACCCGCCGAGCGGCCTGTGGCTCACCGCCATTCTGCTCGACGAAGGCGGCGCGCAGGTGCGCCTGGAAGGCTTGAGCCAGACACAGGAACTGCTGCCGCAGTACCTGCAGAGCCTGGGGTTGAGCCCGAGCTTCGCCGGCCGCCGCTTCGCCCGTTTCGAGGTGGAGCGCCAGGACAGCGGCCTGCTGAGCTTCCGTCTCGCCTCGCGTCTCAGCGACCTGGAGAAGGCCGATGAATAGCTTGCTGCAACGCTGGCGCGCGCTGGCCCCGCGCGAACAATGGCTGGGCTACGTGATCGGCCTGGCCGTGCTCGCCGCCCTTTACCTGCTACTGATCGGCGATCCGCTGGCCAGCCGTCGGCAGCGTCTGGAGGCCCAGCACCAGGCCCTGGAAAGCCGCCGGCAGATCGCCGCCGAGGCGTTGGCCGCCCTGGCGGCCCGCCAAGCGGCTGACCCTAACCTGCAATACCGCAGTGCCTTGCAGCTGACCGCCGCCGAGCGCGAGCGGCTGCTGGAAGGCATCGACAACGGCACCGCCGGCCTGGTGCCACCTGAGGCGATGCGCGGCCTGCTGCAAGACCTGCTGCATGACCAGCCGCGCTTGCGCCTGCTCGGCCTGGAGAGCTTCAGTGCCCCCCTGCAGCTGCCCGGCGAGACCGCCGAAGGCGCCGACGGGGCGGCCAAGTCGGCGCCGGTGCTGCTCTATCGCCATGGCCTGCAACTGACCCTGGAGGGCGGCTATTTCGACCTGCTGGCCTACCTGCAGGCGATCCAGAACAGCGAGCGCAAGCTGCACTGGGAACGCCTCGACTACCAGGTCGGCGAGGGCGGCCCGGGCCAGGCGCGCATTGTGCTGGTGCTCTATACCTTGAGTCGCGACGCGGGGTGGATCGGTGTCTAGGTACTGGCTCTTCTGCCTGCTCATGCTGCTGGGCAGCGCCCATGCCGAGCGCGACCCGACGCTGCCGTCGCCGGGCTTCCAGGCCGACGCGCCCGCCGCGGCGACGGCCCAGCCCCTTGCCCTGCAAGCCATCGTGCGCCGCGCCGGCTACCAGCGCGCCATTGTCAATGGCGAGTCCCTGGCGGTCGGCGAGACGCTGGAGGGCGCCACGCTGCTGGCCATCCATGCCCGCTCCGTCGTGATGCAACGCGAGGGTCGACAGGAATACCTGTACCTCGCGCCACCCATAGTGAAACCGAGCCGATGAGGCCCCCGATGTCGAGAATCCTGCCCCGCTTCGGCGTGCTGTGCCTGCTGTGCCTCACTGCCGCCTGCCAGACCTTCGAGGACGGCGACCGGCAACTCTACGAGCAGAGCAATCGGCTGCTGCAAGAGAGCCTCGAGCAAAGCCAGGCCAAGGTCGCTCCCCCTGCCTCGGTGCAAGCCGCCTTGATTCCGCCCCTGGATTTGCAGCGCAGCGCCGTTGCCGGCGGCCCACGCTTCGACGTGGCGGCCAACGACATGCCGGCCCGCGAGTTCTTCCTCAGCCTGATGGATGGGGCCGGACAGAACCTGGTGGTGCATCCGCAGGTCACCGGCAGCATCACCTTCAGCCTGCGCAACGTTACCCTCGAGGAAGTGCTGGCCGCGGTGCGCGACAGCTACGGCTTCGAATACCGGCGCACCAGCTATGGCTACCAGATCCTGCCGAACCAACTGATCACCCGCACCTACGATCTCAACTACCTGAACGTCAGCCGCCACGGCCAGGCCGACACCCGCGTCAGCTCCGGCCAGGTGGTCAGCAACGAGAGCAGCCAGGGCGCCAGCACCACCGGCAATACCGCTACCAACACGTCGGTGAGCACGCTCAACGCCAGCCAGGTGACTACCACCAGCGATGTCGACTTCTGGAAGGAAGTCGGCAACGTGGTGCAGATGATCGTCGGCAACGAGCAGGGCAACAGCGTGGTGGTCAACCCGCAGGCCGGCCTGCTGGTGGTGCGCGCCAACAGCGCCGACCAGCAGAACATCGAGGCCTTCCTCAAGCAGGCGCAGCGCAACCTGCAGCGCCAGGTGATCCTGGAAACCAAGATCCTCGAAGTGGAACTGTCCGACGGCTTCCAGGCCGGGGTCAACTGGAGCTACCTGCAAGGGCAGAAGGGCATCGGACTCGGCGGTTTCACCACCACGGCCAGCGGCCTGAACGTGCCGAACATTCCGTTGAGCGGGCCGACCGGCGTCGGCGGGGTATTCGGCATGACCTTCGACTTCGGCAACTTCGAAGGGGTGATCCAGTTGCTGGAAACCCAGGGCGAGGTGCGCGTGCTGTCCAGCCCGCGCATTTCCACGCTGAACAACCAGAAGGCGGTGATCAAGGTCGGCACCGACGAGTTCTTCGTCACCGACGTGTCCTCCAGCACCACTACGACAACCGCCGCCGGCGTCACCGAGCCGAGCCAGGACATCACCTTGACGCCGTTCTTCTCCGGCATCTCGCTGGATGTCACCCCGCAGATCGACGAGAACGAAACCGTGACCCTGCACGTGCGGCCGACGGTCAGCCGCGTGCGTGATCAGAACAAGACCATCACCCTCGGCGAAGACAACGTCTTCAACCTGCCGCTGGCGCTGTCCACCACCCGCCAGTCCGACTCCATCGTGCGGGCCCGCAGCGGCCAGGTGGTGGTCATAGGCGGGCTGATGCAGAACAGCAACGAGAACACCGACGCCGACCTGCCCTGGGCGTCCCGGCTGCCGATCGTTGGCAACCTGTTCAAGCAGCAGCGCAAGGCGCTGTCGCAGAGCGAGCTGGTGATCCTGTTGCGGCCGCAGGTGGTCAGCGACGAGGTGTGGATCGATGAACTGCACAAGAGCGCGGAAAGCTTCCGCGAGCTGAGGTAAGGATGTACGAGGCGTTCTTCGGCCTGCGCGAGAAGCCCTTCTCGCTGACGCCGAACACCGGTTTCCTGGTGCAGCTGGCCCCCTACCAGGCCTGCCTCAACCTGCTGCGCGTGGCGCTGGACCAGGGCGAGGGCTTCATCAAGGTCACCGGCGAGGTCGGCACCGGCAAGACCCTGCTGTGCCGCACCCTGCTCAACCAGCTGGACACCGATTTCTACCAGCTGGCCTACCTGCCCAATCCGGAGCTGACCCCGCTCGGCCTGCGCCAGGCATTGGCGCGCGAACTGTATATCGGCGGCTGCGAATCGATGGACCCGCAAGCGCTCTTGGAGGCGCTGCATCGCCGGCTGATCGCCCTGTCTCGCGCCGGCAAGAGCATCGTGGTGCTGATCGACGAGGCCCAGGCCCTGCCGGCCGATACCCTCGAGGCGCTGCGCCTGCTGACCAATCTGGAGACCGAGCGGGTCAAGTTGCTGCAGGTGGTGCTGTTCGGCCAGCCGGAGCTGGACGCCACCCTGGAGCGCCACGAATTCCGCCAGTTGCGCCAGCGCATCACCTTCTCCTATCGCCTGCGCCCGCTGGATGTGACCGACACCGCGCGCTACCTGCAGGAGCGCCTGGCGGTGGCCGGCTACCGTGGCGAACCGCTGTTCGCACCCGCCTCTGTGCGCCTGCTGGCGCGGGGCAGCGGCGGCATTCCGCGACTGCTCAACATCCTCGCCAACAAGTCGTTGATGGCTGCCTTCGGCGAAGGTCGGCGCCAGGTCCGTCCGGGCCATGTGCGGCGGGCCCTGGCCGACACCGAGGGCGCCCGGCCGTTCTTGCGCCGCGCGCCACGCTGGCTGGGCCTTGGCCTGGCCGCCGCCGGCCTGTCGCTGGTCCTGCTGATCGGCGCCTGGCCCTGGTGGGGCGAGCTGCTGGAGGCGTTGCCATGAGCCTGGTCAACGACATGCTGCGCGACCTCGAGTCGCGCCGCGCCGCGCCCGCCGACTGGCAGCGGCTGGAAGGGCTGCAGGCGGTCGACGAAGAGGCCATGCGTCGACGCGAACGCTACCTGCGTTTGCGCCGGGGCTTCACCTGGTTGGGCGCGGTGATTCTGCTCGGCCTGCTGGTCGGCCTGATGATCGGCCGCGTGGTACGTGACGAACCGCCGCGGCTGTTTTCCAAGCCAACCGTCGCGCCGACGCCAGCGTCGGTGCAACTGCTCGATGTGCTGCCCCAGGAAGAGCCACAGCGGTTCGTCCTGCAATTGCTGCTGGAGCGTGCCGTGCCCTATCGGCGGGTCGAGCAGAACGGCGCGGTCAGCCTGCTGCTGCCGGGCGTGAGCCTGCCCGGCGAGGTGCGCCAGGGCCGCGTGCAGCGCGGCGGGCGCAGTCTGTCCTGGCGCATCGAGGCGCAGCCCGATGGCTTGCAGGTGCTGTTGGTCGGCCTGGGCGCGGGGCTGGAGGTGCGTGACCGTCTGGAGCCGGCTGGCGACCGCGCGCTGCTCTGGCTGGAAGTGCCCTTCGCCGCCCCGGTCGAGCCCGCGTCCGTGCCGCTGGAGGAACCTCTGCCGGTGGCCGAGCCGGAGGAAACGTCGTTGCCGGCATGGATGACCGAACCGGTGCCAGCTGCCGATTCGCTGCCCGCGCCGCCTGTGGCACCGGTCGAGCCGCCGTCTCTGCCGGTCGAGCCGAGCGGCCCGGCCGAGGTGAAGATATCCAGTCACCGGCCGGACCCGCTGAGCCTGGCCCGCCAGGCCCTGCTGGCCGAAGACTATCCACGCGCCATCGCCGAGCTGGAGGCCCTGCATGGGCAGCACCCGAACGATGCCGAAACCTTGCGCTGGCTGGCCCGTGCCTACCTCGCCGGTGGCCGTCAGGAGCGCCTGCTGGCCTGGTTGCCCGAGCAACTGGCACGGCACCCGCGGGACAGCGAGCTGGCCCTGCTGCTGGCCCGTGCGCAGTTGCAGACCGGCGACAGCGCCGCCGCCGTGGCCAGCCTGACGCGCAACCCGCCGCCGCTGGATCGCGAGCCGGCCTATCACGCCCTGCTCGCCGCCAGCTACCAGCAGACCGACCAGTGGCGCGAGAGCGCGGCGCTCTACGGGCAACTGATCAAGCTGCGGCCGAGCCAGGCCACCTGGCAACTCGGCCTGGCAATCGCCCTGGAGCAACTGGATCAGCCGGCCGCCGCGGCTGGCCATTACCGCCTGGCCCTGCAAGGTCAGGGACTCGACGACAACAGCCGGCGTTTCGCCGCCGAGCGCGCCGCCATCTTGCGAGGTCAGCCATGAACCAGGACGACGCCCGACAGCGCAAACTGCGCCTGGGGGACCTGCTGGTCCAGGCCGGTCTGATCAGCGATGCCCAGCTGCAGTTGGCCTTGCAGGAGCAGAAGCGCACCGGCTCCAAGCTCGGTCGCACCGTGGTCGACCTCGGTTTCGTCGCCGAGGCGCGGCTGCTCAGCGCGCTCTCCGAGCAGTTGAAAATCCCGTTCATCGAGCTGAAGCACTTCAAGTTCGACAACCAACTGGTGCAGAGCCTGCCGGAAGCCGTGGCGCGGCGCTTCCGCGTCATCGTGCTGTCCCGCGAGGGCGGCGGCCTACTGGTGGGCATGGCCGACCCGCTCGACCTGTTCGCCCTCGACGAAATGGAGCGCCTGCTCAAGACCCGCGTGCGGCCGGCGGTGGTGCGCGAGGGCGAGCTGCTGGCCACCCTCGACATGGTGTACCGGCGCACCAGCGAGATCGCCTCGATCGCCGGCGAGCTGGAAGGCGAGCTGCAGGAGAGCGACTTCGACCTTTCGCGCCTGGGCGCCGACAGCAACACCGATGCGCCGGTGGTGCGCCTGCTGCAGACGCTGTTCGAAGACGCGGTGCAGATGAAGGCCTCGGACATCCATATCGAGCCCGACGAAGGCCTGGTGCGCATTCGCCAGCGCATCGACGGCGTGCTCAACGAACAGGTGATGAAGGAGGCACGGGTCGCCTCGGCACTGGTCATGCGCCTGAAGATCATGTCCGGCCTGGATATCTCCGAGAAGCGCCTGCCGCAGGACGGTCGCTTCAATATCCGGGTGAAGAACCGCAGCCTCGACGTACGGGTCTCGACCATGCCGGTGCAATTCGGCGAGTCGGTGGTGATGCGCCTGCTCGACCAGAGCGCCGGGGTCTTCAACCTCAACGGCACCGGCATGCCGCCGGACCTGCTGGAGCGCTTCCGCCGCCTGCTCAACCGCCCCTACGGCATGGTGCTGGTCACCGGCCCCACTGGCTCGGGCAAGACCACCACGCTGTACGCCGGTCTCGCCGAGCTGAACAGCCCGGAAAAGAAGATCATCACCGTCGAGGACCCGGTGGAATACCGCCTGCCGCGCATCAACCAGGTGCAGGTCAACAGCAAGATCGAACTGACCTTCGGCCGCGTGCTGCGCGCCGCCCTGCGCCAGGACCCGGACATCGTGCTGGTGGGCGAGATGCGTGACCAGGAAACCGCCGAGATCGGCCTGCGCGCCGCGCTCACCGGCCACCTGGTGCTGTCCACCCTGCACACCAACGATGCACTGACCTCCGCCATGCGCCTGATCGACATGGGCGCCGAGCCGTTCCTGGTCGCCACCGCGCTCAACGCCGTGCTGGCCCAGCGGCTGGTGCGGCGGGTCTGCGAGAACTGCATGGAAGACGACACGGTGCAGCCGCAGCAACTGCTCTGGCTGGAGAAGCTGCACGGCGCCAGCCTGGCCGGGCGCGCCTTCAAGCGTGGCGCCGGCTGCCACCACTGCCACAACAGCGGCTACCAGGGGCGTATCGGCGTCTACGAGCTGCTGGAACTGGACGAACCGCTGGTGGCCGCGCTGCGCCGCAACGACCCGCAGGAATTCGCCGAGGCGGCCAAGCGCCAGGCCAGCTACCGCCCCCTGGCCGCCTGTGCGCTGGACTACGCCCTGGCCGGGGTGACCAGCGTGGAAGAAGTGCTCAAGGTCTGCGCCACCCTCAGCGACGAGGGGCCGGTATGAGCGGGCGTAGCCTGTCCTCCAGGGGCGACTTCATTCGCCAGACGATGCCGCGCAGGCGAATGAATTCGCCCCTACAGCGGCACGCGCCAGACAGAAGGCGCTGCCCATGACCACCTTCCTCTATACCGGTCGCGACGCCCAGGGCACCAAGGTCAGCGGCAGCGTCGAAGGCGCCCATGCCGACGCGGTGGCCGACGAGCTGCTGGCCCGGCGCATCACCCCGCTGACCATCGAGGCCCAGGCCGAGGAGCAGGGCAGCGACTGGTTCGCCGCGCTGAACGAGCGGTTGCGGCGCAAGCGTGTCGCGCTGGACGAACTGATCATCTTCTGCCGGCAGATGTACAGCCTGAGCAAGGCCGGCGTGCCGATCATCCGCGCCATCGGCGGCCTCGCCGAGTCCAACCGCAACCTGTACTTCCAGGAAGTGCTGCAGGAGGTGCGCAGCGACCTGGAGAGCGGCCTGAGCATGGCGGTGGCGCTGCACGCCCATCCGCGGGTGTTCAGCACGCTATTCATCAGCATGGTCAGCGTCGGCGAGAACACCGGCCAGCTCGACCAGGCGTTCCGCCAACTGTCCAGCTACCTGGAACTTGAGCGCGAGACGCGCAAGCGCATCAAGCAGGCCACCCGCTACCCGCTGTTCGTGCTCAGCGCCATGGGCGTGGCGCTGGTGGTGATCAACCTGCTGGTGATCCCGGCGTTCGCCAAGGTCTTCGAACAGTTCCGCGCCGAACTGCCCTGGGCCACCCGCGTGCTGATCGGTACCTCGCAGTTCTTCCAGCACTACTGGTGGTTGCTGGCGATCGTGCTGGTCGGCGGCATCTATGGCTTTCTCAAGTGGACCAAGACCGAGCCCGGCGCCCTGGCCTGGGATCGCATCAAGTTGCGCCTGCCGATCGTCGGCGGGGTGTTCGAGCGCATCGCCCTGGCGCGCTTCACCCGCACCTTCGCGATGATGTACCGGGCCGGCGTGCCACTGCTGCAAACCCTGTCGATCAACAGCGCCAGCGTCGGCAACCGGTATATCGGCCAGGCCATCCTCGGCATGCGCGATGGCGTCGAGCGTGGCGAGGCGCTGACCCGCACCGCCTCGGCCAGCGGCCTGTTCACCCCGCTGGTGCTGCAGATGATGGCGGTGGGCGAGGAGACCGGCGCGCTGGACGACCTGTTCGTCGAGGTGGCCGACTTCTACGAGCAGGAAGTGGACTACGACCTCAAGCAACTGGCCGACGCCATCGAGCCAATCCTCATCGTCGCCATGGGCGTGATGGTGCTGATCCTTGCGCTCGGCGTGTTCCTGCCGATGTGGGAGCTGGCCTCGGCGGCGAAAGGGCACGCGTGAGGGACGAGTACGACAGCATCCACACCGTGCGCCGCGCGCGGCGCTGGGGCTGGGCGCTGGGTGGGGTCCTGTTTCTGGGCACGGTTCTGGCGCTGGGTCGCACCATTGCCGAGGTCAGCGAACGGCGCGCCATGCAGGCGACCCGCGAATACCTGGCCGCCAGCCTGAACGGGCTGGTGGCCGAGCGAACCGCCGCCGGGCAGGCACTGGCCCCGGACTGGCGGACGCGCAACCCGTTCGTCCTGCTGCGTTGGCGGCAGGACAACTACTGCGGCGAACTCGCCGCAGGTGAACAGCCACGGAGCGGCTGCTGGTACTGGCTCCCGGCTCAGGCCTGGGTGCTGTACCGACCGCGCTTCGGCGACGGATGGACAAGGCAGGGGAGTGAAGTGCATGCCTACCGGCTGTTGGCGGTTCCGGAAAAACCGTTAACTGGATCACGCTCGGTAAGCACTGTCTTCGCTCTCGAACTCGAAGAAGTATCCAGCACGGAACTCACCGCGCTGGGGTGGTTTGGCAACGAGGGAGACTTATGAAAAAGAACCAAGGCTTTACCCTGATCGAGCTGGTGGTGGTGATCGCCATTCTCGGCATTCTCGCGGCGGTGGCGTTGCCGCGGTTCATGGAAGCGACTCGCGATGCCCATCGCTCGGCATTCAACGGTGCGGCAGGCGCCTATGCCTCTGCGGTGCTGCTGGTGCGGGCGCAGCAGGAAATCAATCGCAATGGCGGTGTACAGGGATGCACAGGCAACAACTGCTTCGTCAATGTGGCTGGCTTCGGTAATGGGACTGTCGATGTGAATGCGAACTTCTGGCCGGCGGGCACCGGTTTGGCGGGTAACCCGCCGGCGGTTGGTACGCCTAGCGTTGCGGAATGCCAGAACCTGTGGACGGCCTTGCTGCAGGGTTCCGCTCCGACGGTCACTGGCGCAAACCCCGACTACGTGGCCACCGCAGCTCCAGCAAACAGTTGCACTTATACCTACCAGCGAGATGGTGGCAACGACACCATTATCTACAACGCCTCCACTGGCGACGTAGTGCGTAACTTCAACTGATCGAAATGGGAAGTTCATTTATGAAGAAGCAACAGAGCGGTTTCACCCTGATCGAGCTGATCATGGTGATTGTGATTCTTGGGATTCTGGCGGCGTTTGCGCTGCCGCGGTTTGTCAATCTGGGCGGGGATGCGCGCCGTGCAACCATTCAAGGCGTTGAAGCTTCCATGAAGTCCGCTTCGGCTATTGTTCATTCGGCGTTTCTGGCTAGAGGCGGTACAGCTGCCACAACTACAGTTGCCGTCGAGGGGGCTGATATTGCTGTAACCAACGGCTATCCGTCTTCCTCGGCTGCAGGTATAGAGGCTGCTGCCCAAATATCCAATACCGAGTTTATTGTCACCCACACAGCCACCACCACAACCGTGCAAGCTAGGGGGGCAGGTACTGCAGCTTCTTGCCAGGTTGTGTACACCGCCGCTACTTCCACGGGTACGCCGGCAGTTATTACTCCACCGACGATTACTGCCACCACTGGCGGTTGCTGACACTTGATGCGCTGCTTCACCCTGGTCGAACCGAGAATTGGCGCGCTCGCCACGGTGGCGGCGCCGTGCTTCTTTGATTCCCGTAGCCCGGATAAGCGGCAGCGCAATCCGGGGCCACGTTCCCGGATTGCATCGTGTTTCGCGATTTATCCGGGCTACGGAATGAGCGCCCGCCATTTCTCCGTAGCCCGGACTGGAGTCCGCGCTGCCGCTGGCATGGCGGGCTTCACCCTGGTCGAACTGATCATGGTCATGGTTATCCTCGGCGTGCTGGCCGCGGTGGCTGCGCCGCGCTTCTTCGAGCGGCAGGTGTTCGACGAGCGCCTGTACTACGAGGAAGCCCTCTCCGCCGTGCGCTATGCGCAGAAGCTGGCCCTGGCCAGCGGCTGCCGGGTGCAGGTGGGGTTGGGCGCAGGCGGCTACAGCCTGCGCCGCGCCGCCAACTGTACCTCGGGTGCCTACAGTGCCCAGGTGCTGGGCGCGGATGGCCAGATCTACGCCGATGCCGCGCCGCCCTCTGGCGTCGCGGTGACGGCGACCAATTTTCCGGTGGTGTTCGACTCGCTGGGCACTGCCTCTGGCGCAGCGAGCGCCATCATCGGCGGCTTCACCCTGACGGTGAACGCCGGTACCGGGCTGGTGCAATGAAGCGCCAGCGCGGCATGACCCTGGTCGAGCTGGTGATCGCCATCGTCATCATCGGCATCGCCGCCGCCGCGCTCTATACCAGCATGGCTGCCATCAGCGGGCGCTCGGCCGACCCGATGCTGCGCCAGCAGAGCCTGGCCATCGCCGAGGCCTACCTGGAGGAAATCCTCCTGCAACCCTTTCTCGACCCTGCCAGCGGCAATGTCTGCCCCGCGGCACCGGCCAGTCGCACCAGCTTCGACAACGTTTGCGACTATGCCGGCCTCAATGACAACGGCGCGCGTAATGCCCATGGCCAGGCCATCGCCGCCTTGACCAACTACCGGGTCCAGGCCAGCGTCGCTCCCCAGGCGTGGAACGGCCTGGCCGCCAGCGACGTGCTCTACGTCGAAGTCACCGTCACCGACCCCGCCGGCCAGGCGCTGGTGCTCGGCGGCTACCGGACGCGCTACTGATGGCCAGGCGTGGGAGCGGGCGAGCGGCGGGCTTCACCCTGGTCGAACTGATCATGGTCATCGCCCTGGCCGGCGTGGTCGCGGTGATGATCAGCAGCGTGCTGTCCAACCCCATGCAGGGCTTCGTCGACCAGAGCCGCCGCGCCCAACTGGTGGACAAGGCCGCCGTGGCGATGAACCTGATGAGCCGTGACATCCGCCTTGCGGTGCCCAACTCGGTGCGCCTCTCCAGCGACAACCTGACCGTGGAGATGCTGAATATCCTCAGCGCCGGCCGCTACCGGCCCAATCGCCTGGGGGGCGAGGGGCTGGTCTTCATGCCGGGCACCGCCTCGGTCTGTACCGCGCAGGGCAACCTGTGCAATGCCTTCCAGGTCCTCGACCCCGGGCTGAACCTGTCCGCGGCACGCTGGTTGGTGGTCTACAACATCGGTGCCGTTTCGGGCGGCAACCCGTTGCCCGGCAGCAACCTCTGGGCCGGCGGCAACCCTGGGGTAATCACGCCGACCGGCGTGACCTTCACGGCGCTGGCCAATAGCCCGGTCAACGAAACCCAGGTCCAGCTCGGCAACCTGCCGGCTGGCGGTTTCAGCTTCGCTTTTGCCTCGCCGCAGCGGCGCTTCTACTTTGCCGACCAGGTGATCGGTTACCGCTGCGACCTGCCCAACCGGCGACTGCTGCGCTACACCACGACCAGCCTGGCCGCGACCGCCCCCAACGTTGCACCGGCCGGTGCCCAGGTGGTGGCGGACAACGTGACCGCCTGCGACCTTACCTACGCGCCGGGCAACACTCAGCGTGCGAGCTTGCTCAGCATCGCCCTGAGCCTGACGGACAGCGGCGAGACCGTTCAACTGCTGCAACAGGTACACGTCGACAATGCGCCTTGAATCCCGCCAACGCGGCTTCGCCCTGGTGGCGGCGCTGTTCGTCATGGTCATCATCGCCCTGGTGGTGGTGGCCATGGCGCGCCTGTCGTCCAACCAGCATGGCACCAACAGCCTGGCCATCCAGCAGGCGCGGGCCTACCAGGCGGCGCGGGCCGGGCTGGAGTGGGGCATTACCCGGGCGGTGAACGCCAACGTATGCGCCGCGGCAACGCCCAGTCTGGCCGGCAGCAACCTGGGCGAATTCAGCCTGGCGCTGACCTGCAGCGTGCAGACCTACAGCGTCGACGGAGCCAGCGTACAGATCTTCCGCATCACGGCGACGGCGCAGAACGGCACGCCCGGCGGGCGGCCGGACTATGCCTACCGGCAATTGACCGCAGTGGTGGAGCACTAGCGATGTATCGGCAAGCGAGGGGCGTCAGTCCGAAAGCCATTTCCCTTGACCCGCATGCCAGCCATGCGGGGCAGCCTGACCAGACGGGTATATCTCGATGACGTTCTGCCTGCGCCTCATGCTGCTGGTGCTCTGCTTCAGCCAGAGCGCGATCTTGCTGGCCGCCACCTGCACCTCGGTGTTTCCCGCCGCCACTACGAGCAACAGCGCCAACGCGCTGGACCTGTCCGGCGTGACCTGGCAAAACAGCCCGGCGATTGGCGCTGCCAATCGCAGCCTGGGCGCTGGTGCTCATTACTTCGGGGGGGGCGGTACTTCCAATGGCTGGTCACTGACCACCACGGCTGGCCCCACGACACGGGTATTCGTCAACGGTAGCCTGACATTGGCCAACAACAGCACGCTCAACGCTGGCGGCAATCCGCAGGACCTGATCTTTATCGTCAACGGCTCACTCGTCCTGGGCAACAACGTACAAATCAACGGTTTCGTTTACGCCACCGGCAGCATCCAGTACGGCAATGGCCTGGTGCTCAACGGCGCCCTGACCGCCCTCGGCTCGGTCGCGTCGGGTGGCAGCAGTGCTCTCAACTACGCATCCAATGCACTGTCGCTGGCCCAGTTCGGCTCTCTGTGCGAAGGGAACAGCCCGCCGCTGCTCAGTTGGTCCCTCGACAACTCCGCCTGGACCGGTGCCGCCGACGAGGTGCTCGACAGCTCCGGCAACAACCTGCACGGCACGGTGTTCAACGGCGCGGCCACCAGCAAGCAGAGCCCGGCGCTGCCGACCGTCAACGGCCAGGGCACCTGCGGCTACGGCAATTTCGTCAGCGCCAGCCAGCAATATGTGCAGCGGGCCCACAATAACCTGCTGACCCTGCAGGACAGCTTCACCATCGGCCTATGGGTGAAACCCAACAGCCTGCCGGGCAGCGGGCTGATGAGCATTCTCTCGAAGGACGAGAACTACGAGTTCCACCTCAACCCCAACGGCACCATCAACTGGTGGTGGCAGACCAGCAGCCCCAGCGCTACCCGCGAATTCAACAGCACCAGCGCATTGCAGGTCGGCCAGTGGAGCCATGTGCTGATCCGCTTCGCGCCGAACGATCAGCGCATCTACATCAACGGCAACCTGGCCGGCCAGGCCAGTTTCAGCGGCACGCCGCTGGCCAATACCGATCCCTTGCAACTTGGCCAGGACCAGGGCGCCGCCGGGCGCTACTTCAACGGCAGCCTGGACGAGTTGCGCATCTACAACCGCGCGCTGAGTACCAGCGAAATCAGCGCTCTGGTGGCCGAGCGGCACGCCTGCGCCCTGACGCTGCAATGCCTGAGCGACGACTTTTCCGGCGGCAGCCTGAGCAGCGACTGGGCAGTGACCAGTCGCAGCGGCAGCTTCGGCAACCCGCGCATCGTCAACGGCCGCCTGCGCCTGACCGACAACACCGGCAACGTGGCCACGGCCGCGACCCTGCAACGGCTGCTGCCGGCCGCCGGCAACTACGTGCAGGTGCAGTTCAAGTACTACGCCTACAACGGCAGCGGCGCCGACGGCATCGCGGCGATCTTTTCCGATGCCAGCCAGACACCGCAGCCGGGCGGCTATGGCGGCTCGCTGGGATATGCCCAGCTCAGCGCCACCGGCACCAGCGGTTTCGCCGGCGGCTGGCTGGGCATCGCCCTGGACGAATATGGCAACTTCTCCAACCCCACCGAGGGGCGCCAGGGCGGGCCGGGATTCCGCCAGGATTCGGTATCCATGCGCGGTTCGGGCAGCGGGCTGAGCGGCTATCGCTATCTCGCCGGTACGGCCGCCAACCTCAATCCCGGCGTGGACAGCGCCAACAGCAGCAGCGCCGCACCGGGGCATACCTACCGCATCACCATGGACGGCCGCACCACGGGGGCGGCGAACGTCACCGTGGAGCGCGATACCGGCTCCGGCTTCGTCGTGCTCAGCGGGCTGAATGCGGTCAATGCGCTGGCGGATAGCAACCAGGCAGCCCTGCCGACCAACTTCTTTCTGTCCTTCACGGGCTCGACCGGCGGTTCGAACAACATTCACGAACTGGACGACATGCAGGTCTGCGCGGCGGAAATGTTGCCGGTGGGGCAGCAGATCGACCATTTCGAGTTCATTTACGCGGCCAGCGCGCTGACCTGCAATCCGCAGCCGGTAACCATTCGCGCCTGCCTGAACGCCTCCTGCAGCAGCCTGTATACCGATCCGGTCAGCGTGACCCTGAGCCCGAGCAACTACTGGACGGCGACCGGCCCGGCCAGCGCCAATGGCAATACCATCACCTTCAGCGGCGGCACGGCGGTGGCGCAGCTACGGGTACCCACGGCCGGTACCGTCAGCCTGGCGGTGCAGTCGTCGATACCGGCGGCCAAGCCGCTGAGCAGTAATGTCTGCTCCACCAGCGGCTGCCAGATCAGCTATGCCGACAGCGGCCTGCTGCTGCAGGTGCCGAACCTGCTGGCGGCCAAACCGACGGCGGCCAGCATCAGCGCGGTGCGCAAGTCGAATAATGCCTTGCAGTGTGTGCCGGCGTTCGCCAGCGTGCAGCGCAACGTGGTGTTCACCTCCGCCTATGCGAGTCCGGCCACCGGCACCCAGCCGGTGGTCGTCAACGGCAACAACGTGACGGCGAGCCCGACCAGCGTCAGCCTGAACTTCGACAGCAACGGTACGGCACCGCTGACGGTGCGCTACGACGATGCGGGATCGATGCTGCTGAATGCGACCTATACCGGCAGCGCGGCCAACGGTGATAGCGGGCTGGTACTGAATGGCTCGGACGACTTCGTCAGTAAGCCCTACGGCTTGTGTCTGGAGACGGACTCGACGTGCAGCGTGGCCGGTGTCAGCAGCAATTGCCCTCTGTTTCCCGGTGGCGTTCGGGCCGGCGACAGCTTCCCGCTGCGTATCCGCGCGGTCGCCTGGCAAGTCGATGGCGAGGCATCGACCGCCGCGGCGCTGTGTACCGGCAACCTCACCACGCCGAACTTCCAGCTGGGCAACATCGCCCTGAGCAGCGCCTTGGTGGCGCCAACGCCAGGCAGTGCCGGCAGTACCTCTCCCAGTAGCTACAGCCACGCGCTGGGCAATCAGACCAGCGTCAGCACCTCGGTCTCTGAGGTCGGCGTCTTTCGCTTGACCGCCACACCGGCGGCCAACAGCTATTTCGGGGAAACGGTCGGCGGCGGCGAGAGCGGCCTGGTCGGGCGTTTCGCGCCGGCCTATCTCGCCGTCTCCGGGGCCGCCAGCCTGACCCCCAGTTGCGGCAGCTTCAGCTACCAGGGTCAGCCGATCGGCTTTGCCACCAACCGCGAGCCGCAGTTGACGGTAGAAGGCCGCAATCGCGCCGGGGCGGTGACGCAGAACTACGACCGAGGCACCTTCTGGCGGCTGACAGCGCCAGCGGCGGGGGCAGGGGTGTATGCCTCCAACACGGGCGTAGCGGCCCTCGACACTGGTCGCCTTTCCGCAAGCGGCACCGCCAGCGTGACCACGCTGGGCGCCGATGACGGCGACGGCGCGCGCCGCTACCGCTGGAGCGGCCAGACCCTGAGCTACGCCGCAGCCTCCCTGCCAACGGCGAGCGAATTGCCGTTCATGGCCAAGGTCCGCCAGAGCTTCGCGGCCGCCAGCCTGACCGACCAGGATGGCGCCTGCTACCTCAGCGGCGCCGTCTGCCAGTCCTTCAGCTATGACTTCAGCGACAACCCCGGCAGCCAGGTCCGCCTGGGCCGGCTGCGTATCGGCAATGCCCATGGTTCGGAATTGCAAAGCTTGAGCCTGCCGCTGACCCTGGAAACTTGGCAGAACGTCGCCGGCGGCAGTTTCCAGGTCGAAGGGCTGGACACTTGCACGGTTTTGGGTGCGCCTGCACTGGATCAGTACACCGGCAACCTGGCGGCGGGAGAAACCACCGCGACCTTGAACGGCCCCTCGGCGGGCATCGGTACCCTGCAACTGAGCGCGCCGGGAGCCGGCAACGACGGCTCGGTGCGGGTGACTTTCCCGTCCGCGCCGGCCTGGTTGCAATACCCGTGGGATGGCGCCAACCGCCAGATGGCGTGGGGTCTGGCGAGTTTCGGCATCTACCGCGGCCCGCAGCCGCTGATCTTCCGCCGCGAACTCTATCGCTGAAAGCAGAAAGCCCGAGGGCCGCTAAGTGCGGCCCTCGGGCTTGGCTGTAAAAGAGGGGAATCCCCGGCCTGCCTGTACCAAGGTCCCCAAAACCGGGAGTCACTACATCCTATGCAGGGCGTATGCCAGTTTTGTGACGATGAATTTCCATGGCTGCGGTTTGACCACGCGGCCTGTGGCGGGTTCGAAGACGGACGGAGATATTTCCGGGGAGGCGCCTAGCATTGCGGCACGGAGGCAACTCCGAGCCGCCTGCCCCTGGGCCCCGGCCTTCGCCGGGGCGAAGGGTTTGGGGGAGCGGGCTGGGGTAGCGTTCGCGCGGCTTGTCGGCCGGGTCGTTGGAGGCGACGCCATAGAGGGTAAGACCAAGCGCGCTGCTCTCCACACTCTCTACACTGTCATACCGACGTAGGTCGGTATCCAGGGCAGGCAGCACAAGGGCTGATCAGGGTGGCTGAGGCGACCGGCAGCTCCGAGTCGCCTACCCCTGGGCCCCGGCCTGCGCCGGGGTGACGGGTTTGGGAGAGCGGGGTGTGCAAGGAGAGGCCGCTCAGCTTGTCGGCCAGGTCGTTGGGGGCGATCCCATAGCGGGTAAGACAAAACGCGGTGCTCTCTACCCCGTCATACCGACGCAGGTCGGTATCCAGGGCAGGCGGCAGGCTGATCAGGGTAGCTGAGGCGACCGGCAGCTCCGAGTCGCCTACCCCTGGGCCCCGGCCTTCGCCGGGGTGACGGGTTTGGGGGAGCGGGCTGGGGTAGCGTTCGCGCGGCTTGTCGGCCGGGTCGTTGGAGGCGACGCCATAGAGGGTAAGACTAAGCGCGGTGCTCTCTACACTCTCTACACTGTCATACCGACGTAGGTCGGTATCCAGGGCAGGCAGCACCAGGGCTGATCAGGATGGCTGAGTCGACCGGTGACTCCAAGTTGCCTGCTCCTAGAGCCCGGCCCGCGCCCAGACGCAGTTACCGAGCGGCGAGGGTGTCAGCCCTCGTCGCTCTCGTCATCGTCGCCACCATCGACGTTCATGCCCAGCTCCTTGATCTTGCGGGTCAGCGTATTGCGGCCCCAACCGAGCAGCAGGGCGGCGTCGCGGCGGCGGCCGGCGGTGTGCTTGAGCGCGGTCTCGATCATGATGCGTTCGAAGGTCGGCACGGCGCTGTCCAGCAGGTTGGACTGGCCGCGGGTCAATGCCTGGTCGGCCCACAGGCGCAGCGCCTGTTCCCAGTTGGTCACCGGCGCGGCGTCCTGGGTCTGGGTCAGCAGTTCCGGCGGCAGGTCGTCGACATGCACTTCGCGACCCGAGGCCATCACGGTGATCCAGCGGCAGGTATTCTCCAACTGGCGCACGTTGCCCGGCCAGGGCAGGTTCTTCAGGTAGTCCTCGGTTTCCGCCTTGAGCAGCTTGGGCTCCACCGCCAGTTCCTGGGCGGCGCGGGCCAGGAAGTGGCGGGCGAGGGTGGGGATGTCCTCGCGGCGGTCGGACAGCCGTGGGATATGGATGCGGATGACGTTCAGACGATGGAACAGGTCCTCGCGGAACTTTCCAGCCTGCACCAGGTTTTCCAGGTTCTGGTGGGTGGCGGCGATGATGCGCACATCGACCTTGACTGGGGTATGGCCGCCGACGCGGTAGAACTCGCCGTCGGCCAGCACGCGCAGCAGGCGGGTCTGGGTGTCGGCCGGCATGTCGCCGATCTCGTCGAGGAACAGGGTTCCGCCGTCAGCCTGCTCGAAACGGCCGCGCCGCTGGTTGGCCGCGCCGGTGAAGGCGCCCTTCTCGTGGCCGAACAGCTCGGACTCCATCAGGTCCTTGGGGATCGCCGCCATGTTCAGCGCGATGAACGGCGCCGCGGCGCGCGGGCTGTGGCGGTGCAGGGCATGGGCGACCAGTTCCTTGCCGGTGCCGGACTCGCCGTTGATCAGCACGGTGATATTGGAGTGGCTCAAGCGACCAATCGCGCGGAACACCTCCTGCATCGCCGGCGCTTCGCCGATGATTTCCGGGGTGCGCGCCTGGTGGACCGGTACTTCGAGGCTCTGCTGTTCCTGGGCATGTTGGTTGGCGCGCTTGACCAGCGACACCGCCTCGTCGACGTCGAACGGCTTGGGCAGGTATTCGAAGGCGCCGCCTTGGTAGGAGGCGACCGCACTGTCCAGGTCGGAGTGCGCGGTCATGATGATCACCGGCAGGCGCGGGTACAGCTCGCGGATCTGGGCGAGCAGGTCGAGGCCGCTGGCGCCGGGCATGCGGATATCGGAGATGATCACGTCCGGCTGCTGGCGGTTGAGGCGGCTGAGCACGCCGTCGGCGCTGTCGAAACTCTGGGTTTCGATGCCCTCCTGCTGCAGGGCCTTTTCCAGTACCCAGCGGATGGAGCGGTCGTCGTCGACGATCCAGACGGTTTCGCTACGGCTCATGACGTTGGGGCTCCTTGTTCCAGCGGCAGGAAGATCGAGAACTGCGTGTGGCCGGGATGGCTCTCGCACTCGATCAGGCCCTGGTGCTGGCTGATGATGTTCTGGGTGATGGCCAGGCCCAGCCCGGTGCCGTCCGGACGGCCGCTGACCATGGGATAGAAGATGGTTTCCTGCAGCTCCTGGGGAATGCCCGGGCCGTTGTCGAGGATGTCCACCTTGCACACCAGCCGATGGCGGGTATGGGCGATGGTGAACTGGCGCAGGGTGCGGGTGCGCAGGCTGATCCGTCCGATGCGCAGGTCGCTCTGCGCCGCCAGCGCCTGCATGGCGTTGCGCACGATATTGAGCACTGCCTGGATCATCTGCTCGCGGTCGATGAGCAGGTCGGGAATGCTCGGGTCGTAGTCGCGCACCAAAGTGATGCAGCCCTGGCTCTCCGCTTCCACCAGGCTGCCGACCCGTTCCAGCACCTCGTGGATGTTGGTCATGGCCAGCGACGGCAGCTTGTTCGAGCCGAGCATGCGGTCCACCAGATTACGCAGGCGGTCGGCTTCTTCGATGATGACGTTGGTGTAGTCCTTGAGGTCCTCGCCGGGCAGCTCGCGGGAGAGCAGTTGCGCTGCACCGCGGATGCCGCCCAGGGGATTCTTGATCTCGTGGGCCAGGCCCCGTACCAGCAGCTTGGTGGTTTCCTGCTTGGACAGCTGGGCCTCTTCTTTGGTGATGCGCAACAGGCGATCACGCGGGTGCACTTCCAGCAGCAGCAGGGTGGCACCGCGGTTGAGAATCGGCGTCACCGCGTAGTCCACTGTCAGGCTGTGCCCCGACAGCGAGGTCAGCATGGCCTCGCGCTTGGTGAAGGGATGCGCCTGCTCCACGGCATGGCGCAGCGCGGCCAGGGCCTCGGGTGATTCGGTGAATAGCTCGCTGATGAACTGCCCGTGGCTGCGCTGGCCGCTGACGGCCAGCAGCATCTCCGCCGCCGGGTTCATGTACTCGAGGCGCAGGTCCGCGTTGAGCAGGATGGTCGCGGTGGTCAGGTTGTCCAGCAGCAGGCGATGTAGGGCGTCGTTGATCATAGGTCGGGCATCCGGCGATGGGCTGGAAAATGCAAGAAGCAAACCAAAGCCCCGAAAAGACGCGCGCAATGTGCTGCGCTAGACCCAAAGGCCGCGTTTCGGCGCAGGCGAGCAGGCGGGCGGCGAACCAAAACAGGGAGAGTATAGAAAGCGGTGCAGTCGCAGGCACCAAAATGGTGCAGTGACTTTCGCAATGGGATCGGCGGGCGGGACTGTCAGGGCGCGCGGGTGCGACCAGCCCGAGGGCGGCCGCACGGCGTTCAGATGAAGGGCACGAAGGGGATGTCCTTCTTCTCCGGTGGTTTGTCCTTCAGCGGGCACTCCGGCCGCACGCCGTAGTCGGCCTTCTTGCAGGGGTTGGCCAAGCGTTTCTGCGCCAGTGAAATGCGCTTCATGTGGAAGGGCTGGCTGGGCGTGCGCTCCAGGGTGCGGCCCTGGGCATCGAGGATTTCCACGGCGAGCTGATGGGTGCCGCGGTCCAGGTTTTCCAGCGGGAACACCGGGCTGCGGCCAGGCTCGCTGACCGGCTGGCCGTCGAGGATCAGCCGGTAGTGATGGCCGTCCATCAGGCCGGGCTCGCTGGTGACGCTGACGATCAGGTTGCCCGTGTTGTCGCGAATGGTGGCATCGGGCTCCGGCACCAGGATGCGCAGCACCTGGTAGCTGGGTAGCGGCGGCGGCTCCGCGTAGGGGTCGAAGGTAGCGGGAGGGACCGCCACGGCCGGCATCTCGTTAGACGGCGCCAGCTCGATGCGCTCGGCCTGGCCGGAACGCGGCTGGTCGGTGAAGACGCGGTTTCCCTCTTCGTCGATATAGGTGTAGACCCCGGCGAAAGCCGGCTGCATCAGCAGCAGGCACAACAGCAACAGTGTTCGCATGATCAGGGTGCCGGATTTCCGAGATGGACCCGCTGGATGGTGAAGGTCTCGGCCGGGCTCTGCTGGATCGGCTTGTCGCCAGCCAGCACTTCCACGGCAAGGCTGTGCTCGCCGCGTGCCGCTTCGGTGACCTGCAGGCGTGGCACGTTGCTCGGCTGGCCGTGGGGCTCGCCATCGAGCAGCAGGCGCAAGCTGTGACCGGGGCGCAGGCGCGGTTCGATCTGCACGCCGACGCTGAAGGTGCCGTTGTTGGCGCGCAGGGCTTCGTCGTCGGGAATGCCGGTCAGGGCCAGCGTACTGTAGGGCGCGCCGCCCTGATCCTGGTCCTGCTCCGCAGTGGTGGCCGGCTGTATGTCCGGCGGCGGCTCCACCGTATTGGTCGGCGGCAGCGTGACCTGTTCGGCGCCGACGCCTTCAGGTGGCTGGTTGGTGAACACCGTGTTGCCCTTGGCGTCGGTGTACTTGTAGATCTCGGCGCTGGCCGGCAGGGCCAGGGCAGCGAGCAGGCAGGTAGTGAGCAGGCGCATGGCGCTCTCCGGAGGATGCACGGCGTTAAGCCTTGCACTAGGTGGGCGTGCTGGCAAGTTCGAAGGTGTGGGGCTGTGATCGGTTTTGCCTGGGAGGGGGAGAGAGTGGGGCTTGGAGCCCTTTTGGCGTGGGTGGGTTTGGCAAGCGAATAACTTGCCAGTCCGATATCAATAATCCCTTGTCCGACGCATCCAAAGCCCCAAAAGAAAAGGCCTCCCGAAGGAGGCCTCTCTTTAGGCTGCCGGCTGGCTTAGACGCTGTAGTACAGGTCGTATTCCAGCGGGTGCACGAAGGTGCGCACCTTGATCTCTTCTTCGCTCTTCAGCTCGATGTAGGCATCGATGAAGTCGTCGGAGAACACGCCGCCCTTGGTCAGGAACGCGCGGCCCTTGTCCAGCTCTTCCAGGGCCTCTTTCAGGCTGCCGCAAACCTGCGGGATTTCCTTGGCCTCTTCCGGCGGCAGGTCGTACAGGTTCTTGTCGGCGGCATCGCCGGGGTGGATCTTGTTCTGGATGCCGTCCAGGCCGGCCATCAGCAGGGCGGCGAAGGCCAGGTAGGGGTTGGCCGCCGGGTCCGGGAAGCGCGCTTCGATGCGGCGGGCTTTCGGGCTGTTGACGTACGGGATGCGGATCGAGGCGGAGCGGTTGCGGGCCGAGTAGGCCAGCATGACCGGTGCTTCGAAGCCCGGGACCAGGCGCTTGTAGGAGTTGGTCGACGGGTTGGTGAAGCCGTTCAGGGCCTTACCGTGCTTGATGATGCCGCCGATGAAGTACAGAGCGGTTTCGGACAGGCCGGCATAGCCTTCGCCAGCGAAGGTGTTCTTGCCGTCCTTGCCGATGGACAGGTGCACGTGCATGCCCGAACCGTTGTCGCCGTACAGGGGCTTGGGCATGAAGGTGGCGGTCTTGCCGTAGGCATCGGCCACGTTGTGCACGCAGTACTTGAGGATCTGGACTTCGTCAGCCTTGGCGACCAGGGTGTTGAACTTCACGCCGATCTCGTTCTGGCCGGCAGTCGCCACTTCGTGGTGGTGAACTTCGATGACCAGGCCCATCTCTTCCATGGCGTTGCACATGGCGGTACGGATTTCGTGGTCGTGGTCGACCGGGGCAACCGGGAAGTAGCCGCCCTTGACGCCCGGACGGTGGCCCTTGTTGCCGCCTTCCACGTCCTGGTCGGTCATCCAGGAAGCCTGCTCGGAGTAGATCTTGAACATCGAGCCGGAGATGTCGGACTTGAACTTCACTTCGTCGAAGATGAAGAACTCGGGTTCCGGGCCGACGAACACGGTGTCGCCGATACCGGTGCTCTTCAGGTACTCCTCGGCGCGGCGGGCGATGGCGCGCGGGTCGCGGTCGTAGCCTTGCATGGTGCTCGGCTCGATGATGTCGCAGACCAGGATCAGGGTCGGCTCTTCGGTGAACGGGTCGAGCACGGCGGTGCTGTCGTCCGGCATCAGGATCATGTCGGAGGCTTCGATGCCCTTCCAGCCGGCGATGGAGGAACCGTCGAACATCTTGCCATGCTCGAAGAAATCGTCATCGGCATCGCGGGCGGGCATGGTCACATGCTGCTGCTTGCCTTTGGTATCGGTGAAGCGCAGATCAATCCACTTCACATCGTTATCTTTAATCAGTTGAAGCGACTTCGACATGGTGTCCTCCAGGTGAACGGAAGCAGAATGCTTGCTTCCAAAATAAGGTGAAGCCGGGCCGGAATACTCCGCTTGGGCAACCTGCCTCACAAGGGAGCAAATTGCATGCCACTGCCCCGTAATGGGCAGAAGGGCTAAAACTCAGGCGTAGCGGGGATTGCACGGATATTTTGGTGCACTGTCTGCACGATTTAAGTGCGCCAAGGAAGTGTAGTGCACCAAAATGGTTCGGCTTGGGAGAATGATGCGATTGCTGATTAAACCTTGAGCAATTTCCGCTATAATCCGCGCCCCTGTTTTTCGGCCATCCCGCCGGGCGCTGTCATTCATGAAGCTGATCGTCAAAGTCTTCGCGGAAATCACCATCAAGAGCCGGCCGGTGCGCAAGCATTTCATCCGCCAGTTGTCGAAGAACATCCGCACCGTGCTGCGCGATCTCGACTCGGACCTGGCGGTCGAAGGCGTCTGGGACAACCTCGAGGTGGAAACCGCGGTCACCGAGCCGAAGCTACTGCGCGAGATGATCGAGCGGCTGACCTGCGTGCCCGGCATCGCGCACTTCCTCGAAGTGCACGAGTACCCGCTGGGCGATTTCGACGACATCCTCGCCAAATGCACCGCGCACTTCGCCGACCAGCTGCCCGGCAAGATCTTCGCCGTGCGCTGCAAGCGCGCCGGCAAGCATTCCTTCACCTCCATGGAGGTCGAGCGCTACATCGGTGGCTGCCTGCGCCAACAGTGCGGTGCCGCCGGTATTTCGCTGAAGGCGCCGGAAGTCGAAGTGCGCATGGAGATTCGCGACCAGCGCCTGTTCATCATCCATCACCAGCACGAAGGCCTGGGCGGTTACCCGCTGGGCTCGCTGGAGCAGACCCTGGTGCTGATGTCCGGCGGCTTCGATTCCACCGTGGCCGCCTACCAGATGATGCGCCGCGGGCTGATGACGCATTTCTGCTTCTTCAACCTCGGCGGCCGCGCCCATGAGCTGGGGGTGATGGAAGTCGCCCACTACCTCTGGGAGAAGTTCGGCCGCTCGCAGCGCGTGCTGTTCATCAGCGTGCCGTTCGAGGAAGTGGTCGGCGAGATCCTCGGCAAGGTCGACAACAGCCAGATGGGTGTGGTGCTCAAGCGCATGATGCTGCGTGCCGCCACCCGCATCGCCGAACGCCTGAAACTGGATGCGTTGGTCACCGGCGAGGCGATTTCCCAGGTGTCCAGCCAGACCCTGCCGAATCTCTCGGTGATCGACTCGGCGACCGACATGCTGGTGCTGCGTCCGCTGATCGCCAGCCACAAGCAGGACATCATCGATACCGCTACCCTTATTGGCACCGCCGAGTTCGCCAAGCATATGCCCGAGTACTGCGGGGTGATTTCGGTGAACCCGACCACCCGCGCCAAGCGCCACCGCATCGAGCACGAGGAGTCGCAGTTCGACATGGCGATCCTCGAACGCGCGCTGGAGCGTGCCCGCCAGGTGACTATCGACCGGGTGATCGACGAACTGGGCGAGGACGTGCGGGTCGAGGAAGTGAGCGAGGCCCTGGCGGGCCAGATCGTGCTGGATATTCGCCACCCGGACGCCCAGGAAGACGATCCGCTGGAGTTGCCCGGCGTCGAGGTGCAACCCCTGCCGTTCTACGCGATCAATAGCAAATTCAAGGAACTGGATGCCAATCGCCAGTACTTGTTGTTCTGCGACAAAGGCGTGATGAGTCGCCTGCATGCCCACCACCTGTTGAGTGAGGGACATGCCAATGTACGTGTTTATCGCCCGCATTAAGCGTGCCGGCCTGCTCGGTGGCAGCATTCGCCATCGCCCTCCCGACCTGCTGTAACGGAATCTGCATGAACGACCTGCAGCCTTGCAGCCTGAAGCTTTTCTTTTAAGAGATAGAACCCAGTGATCGAGAATCTCCGCAACATCGCCATCATCGCCCACGTCGACCATGGCAAGACCACCCTCGTCGACAAGCTGCTCAAGCTGTCCGGCACCCTTGACCGCAAGGAAGCCGAAAGCGAACGCGTGATGGATTCCAACGACCAGGAAAAGGAGCGCGGCATTACCATCCTGGCGAAGAACACCGCCATCAAGTGGAACGGCTACAACATCAACATCGTCGACACCCCCGGCCACGCCGACTTCGGTGGCGAGGTGGAGCGCGTGATGTCGATGGTCGACTCGGTGCTGCTGGTGGTCGACGCCCAGGACGGCCCCATGCCGCAGACCCGCTTCGTGACCCAGAAGGCGTTCAAGGCCGGCCTGCGTCCGATCGTGGTGGTGAACAAGATCGACCGCCCCGGCGCGCGTCCGGACTGGGTCATCGACCAGATCTTCGACCTGTTCGACAACCTCGGCGCCACCGACGAGCAGCTGGACTTCCCGATCGTCTACGCCTCGGCCCTGAACGGCATCGCCGGCATGGACCACGAGAAGATGGACGACAACATGGACGCGCTGTTCCAGGCGATCATCGACCACGTGCCGGCGCCGGTCGTCGACGTCGACGGTCCGTTCCAGATGCAGATCTCCCAGCTCGACTACAACAGCTTCCTCGGCGTGATCGGCATCGGCCGCATCACCCGCGGCAAGATCAAGTCCAACACCCCGGTGGTGGCGGTCAGCGACGACGGCAGCCGCCGCAACGGCCGCATCCTGAAGATCATGGGCCACTCCGGCCTGCAGCGCGTCGAAGTCGCCGAGGCCGAAGCCGGCGATATCGTCTGCGTGTCCGGCATGGAAGAGCTGTTCATCTCCGACACCCTGTGCGACCCGCAGAACGTCGAGGCCCTGCCGCCGCTGACCGTCGACCAGCCGACCGTGAGCATGACCTTCCAGGTCAACGACTCGCCGTTCGCCGGCAAGGAAGGCAAGTTCGTCACCAGCCGCAACATCAAGGAGCGCCTCGAGAAGGAGCTGCTGCACAACGTGGCGCTGCGTGTCGAACAGGGCGACAGTCCTGAGAAGTTCAAGGTGTCCGGCCGCGGCGAACTGCACCTGTCGGTACTGATCGAAACCATGCGCCGCGAAGGCTTCGAAATGGCCGTTGGCCGTCCGGAAGTGGTGATCATCGAGAACGAGGCCGGCGAGAAGCAGGAGCCCTACGAGAACGTCACCATCGACATCGAAGAGCAGCACCAGGGCTCGGTGATGGAGCAGATGGGCCTGCGCAAGGGCGATCTCTCCAACATGATCCCCGACGGCAAGGGTCGCGTGCGCCTGGAATACACCATCCCGGCGCGCGGCCTGATCGGCTTCCGCAACAACTTCCTGACCCTGACCTCGGGCACCGGCATCCTGACGTCGACCTTCAGCCACTACGGTCCGATCAAGGCCGGCGAAGTCAGCAACCGCCAGAACGGCGTGTTGGTTTCCATGGCCACCGGCACCGCGCTGACCTACTCGCTGGAAACCCTGCAGAGCCGCGGCAAGCTGTTCCTCGGCCCAGGCGACGAGATCTACGAAGGCCAGCTGGCCGGCATCAACAGCCGTGACAACGACCTGGTGATCAACCCCACCAAGGGCAAGAAGCTCGACAACATGCGCGCTTCCGGCAAGGACGAAGTCATCGCCCTGGTTCCGCCGATCCGCTTCACCCTGGAGCAGGCGCTGGAGTTCATCGCCGACGACGAACTGGTGGAAGTGACGCCGAAGTCGATTCGCCTGCGCAAGAAGCTGCTCAACGAGAACGACCGCAAGCGCTACGAGCGCAGCAAGGTCTAAGCGCTTACCCGCGAAGTGGTGAAATAGGCCCGGCAAGCCACGCTTGCCGGGCTTTTTCATGGCCGCGACAAAGGCCGTCGGGCGGTTTGACGGTTCTGTGATGCACCCCACCTTCGGCCAATTGTCCGGGTCCAATTGGCGGTATCTAATCGCTTCGCTTGAGCAAATTGACAGCACTGCAGGAGGGGCTTTACTCAACAGAAGATTGCCGATGGACGGCAACGACTCCGCTGTCTTGCATTCATTGACTCCCCGCGCCTTGCCGTTCGTGGCGGAGTTCTTTTCCTACCTGCCTATCTTCCACCTGGTTTGGAGAGATCGTCATGCGCATGCGTCATAACGGCAATGTGCTCTGGGGCAGCGTTCTGCTGGCTGCCATCGCTCAGAGCGCCCATGGATTGACCTTTCAAGTCGCCGACCTGGGCAGTCTGGTCAGCAGTTCCTACAGTGTCCCCCATACCCTCAGCGAAAGCGGCCTGGCCACCGGCTACAGCTATGCCGGCACGGCGGCCCATGCCTTCTTCTGGTCACCCAGCACCGGCATGCAGGACCTCGGCGCGCTGGGCAACGGCGCCAGTTACGGCTACGGCGTCAACGACGACGGCACCGTGGTCGGCTACAACAAGATCGGCACCATCGACCGGGCGTTCATCTGGACGTTCGCGGGCGGCATGCAGGATCTCGGTACCCTCGGCGGTAGCGAGAGCCACGCCCGGGAGATCAACAACCTCGGCCAGGTAGTCGGCTACAGCGAAACCGCCGCCGGCCGGTACCGGGCCTACCTGTGGACCGCCAAGGGCGGCATGCAGAACCTCGGCGCGCTCAACGAGCTGGGCAACAGCTATGCCACCGGCATCAACGAAAACGGGCAGGTCACCGGCTTCAGCCTGAGCACCTCCAGCGTGCATGCCTTCCTCTGGCAGCCCGGCAGCGGCATGCAGGACATCGGTAGCCTGGGGGGCGGCAACAGCTACGGCAAGGCGCTCAACAACCTGGGCCAGGTGGTCGGCTACAGCGCCGTTGGCGCGGTCGATCACGCGTTCCTCTGGACGCCCGGCAGCGGCATGCTCGATCTCGGTACCCTCGGCGGCCTCAACAGCTATGCCAAGGGGGTCAACGATGCGGGTGTGGTGGTGGGGCAGAGCGACACCCTGGCCGGACCCCGTGGCTATTTCTGGACGGCGGCGAACGGCATGCTGGACCTCAACCTGCTACTGGTCAACGCCAGCGGCTGGCTGGTCGAGGCGGGCATGAACGTCAACGAGAAGGGCCAGATCCTGGCCATGGCGCGCACACCCAGGGGCAAATACCACGCCGTGCTGCTGGTTCCCAGCGAGCCCTATCCCTGACCCCCGCGGGCCGCGTCAGAATACGATCTTCTGGCCCGGCCCACCGGTCGGGCAGGTGGGGGGGGCCGGCTGAGCTTCTGGCGACGTCGCCTCGTCATCCATCAGCACCTCGACGTAGCAGCCATTGACCAGCGTTGCTTCCATCAACAGGCTCTGTACCGGCAGCAGGTCGCCGCTGAGGATCGGCTGGTTGTCGGTGCCCTGGAACTGGTTGCCGCCGAGCACCAGACTGGTGACGCCCTTGACGCGGATCATCGCCTTGCCGATCTGGCCCAGCTTGTTGTTCACCAGTACCAGGCGGCTCGGTGGCTCGGGTGGGTTGCGCACGCTGATGGCGTATTCCGGGCTGAGGCTGATGCGGTTTTCGGCGATATAGGCCTGGCCGACGTTGACCCCGTCGATACCGCTGGCGCTGCTGTTGGCGATCAGGTTCTTGGCCAGCAGCAGCACATCTTCACCGCCCCCCGGGATATCTCGCAGCAGCACGCCGTTGCGCGTCGAGCCGATCATGTTGTGGGTCAGCGCCAGGTTGCCGCTCTGCTGGCTCACTTCGATGGCGGCCTTGCCGGTGTGCAGGATCACGTTGTGCTCCACCAGGCCCTCGCTCTGCCCGCGCAGGCGAATCCCGCTGTTGTTGCGCACCTGCTCGATGCGGTTGTGGCTGATGCTGACGCGGCTGTCCTGGATGTCCAGCGCATATTGCTGCAGGTTTTGCAGCCGGGAGTTTTCCACCACGGCGAACGCGTGCTGCAGCTCCATGCCGGTGGACAGCTGCTCCACCAGGCTTTCCCGCAGCAGCACCTTGGCCGGGGGCGTCTGGGCCGGTTGCTCGGTGCTGCGGGCGGCGGTCAGGCCGCGGGTCAGGTAGGCGTTGTAGCCGAGCTTGGCAATGTTCGAGCGCTCCACCAGGGTGCTGCTCCCGGCCCAGGCCATGACGAATGGGCGGAACGGATGGTCGCCGTTCTCGGCCTTGTCGCCACTCCAGCTTTCCAGGGTGGCCTGCTTCAGGCTGAGCAGGCCCTGGTTGATCAGCGCGGTGCCCGAGCCGGTATACAGATAGAGCGAGGTGTTCTCCACCAGCAGGGCGCCGCCGGGGGCGATCAGGAGCGGATAGCTGAGCAGGTAGCCATCCTTGTGCTTGCGCAGGATGCGCTGGTCGGCTATCGCCTGGTGCAACTGGGCGAGGGTGATGCTGCCGCCGCTGATGACCAGTGCCCGGGGGTGATGGGCCTGGTAGCGCGCGATGATCTTGAACAGGCCGTTGCGGGCGAAGGGTTCGAACGGCCAGCTGCCGGCCTGCGCCGAGAACAGTGGCTGCAGACCCACCGTGGCACGCCCCGGTGGCGGATCGCTCTGTACGTGCTGGGCGCCAACGTGCTGGCCGGCGCTGGCAAGCAACTGGGCCAGCTGCTCCTGCTGGTCGAGGGTCGACAGGGCATGGATCTGGTGCCGATAGAGCGTCTGCGGCTCGGCGGCCAGGGGCCCGGCCAGCGCCAGGGCGCCGCACAACAGCCAGGCGAGAAGGCCGCTACGCGGGCCGTTTTGCTTGCCGAAGGTATCGCTGTGCTGCGCCATGTGTGCATCTCCCTGCAATCGAGTCATCTCACGCGCGGATAGAGCGGAGCGATCTGTCCGCCGATCTGGCTGTAGTTTTCAACCTTGCCGCGTTGGGTGCTGTAGAGCTTGCGTGCCCAGGCGTGCTGCGGGTAGCTGTTGAGGAAGGGCAGCAGCCAGGACATCTTGTAGGGCGGCACGTCGGCCTGTGGCTGACCCTGCAGCTCCGGCAGGCGACCGGGTTCCAGCGAGATTCGCGCGGCGAAGTTGGCCAGCAGGACCAGCTTGCGCGCTTCTTCGTCGGTCAGCGGCCGGCCGTTGCGCTGGGCGCTTTCGGCCAGCAGCACCAGCGGCACCATGGCGTAGTGGGTGTAGTTGGCCGCCAGTTGGCCGCGTGCCAGCTCCATGGGCAGGTAGCCGTAGTCGCCGTTGGTGGACAGGTTGATCTGCGTCAGGCCGCGCCGCAGGTTGCTGTCGCCCCAGAGCAGGTAGCTGCTGCGGTTGAGCAGCATGCCGGTAGCCGCTACCGCCCAGCCGGCCCAGTAGTCGTGGTTATTGAAGTAGGCGAAGTCCGGGTTCTGCCGCGGCCGGTAGTCCTCGATGACCAGTTGGGCGAGCCGGTCGAGCCAGCCCCGCTGGATGGACGACAATTGCAGGCGGTTGCCGCTCAGCGATTCGACCTTGAGCACGGTGGAGGCGATCGCCGCCAGCGCCCATTTGCGCGTGGCGATACCGGTCTTGCTGGCGTCGCGGCTTTGTATGGCACCGGCCCTGGCCCAGCTTTCCAGCCACTGGTCGAGGCACGCCAGGGCCAGGCTGGCCTGCTCGGGACTGTTCGCATCCTGATAGTAGTCGGCGAACTGCACCAACCTCTTCACGTAGGTGTCCAGATAGCGCTGGACCTTCTTCGACTCCGCCGAGGTGCTGCTGGCCAGTCGCGACTTGCTGATGTCGCTCTGGTCGTACTTGCTGTCCAGTTGCAGGTGCCCGGTATAGGGCTGCATCGGCGTCTTGTGGCAGCTCAGCTCCTGGTAGTTGGCACTCTGGCTGGCCAGCTTGGTGGGATGGTCCGGCCAGATCGAGGTCGCCGAAGCACTGCCGGCGGCCAGCACGCCGAGCAGGAATGCGAGACGCTGCCCAAGGGAGATTACAGGCACAGTTGCACCTCCAGATCGGTAGGGGATTCCAGCGGCTCGCTGGGTTCGAAGAAGACCGAGAGCAGGTTGGCGTCGTGGAACTCGCTGGCGCGGCTCAGCTCCAGGTAGTACTGGCCGCCATCGACCACGGCGTCGCGGCGATACCACACCTTGTCGCGGGCGCCGTTGTCGTAGTAGGTGATGATGTAGAAGTCCTTGACGTTCTTGTCGGCGATCTTGATGTCGAGAAAGCCCTGGCGGGCTCCCAGCTGGTGGCGCTGCGCACCGGCATTGCTGAGGATCTCGACGCGCTGGTCGACCGCCAGTTTCGGTAGCTTCACGCTGTTGGCGAGAACCTTGTCGGCCTTGCCGCAGCCGCCGGCGATGGCCGGCAGCAGTTGCCGGTACATCAAGGGGTCTTCCAGGCGGAAGCTGGCCGGCAGTTCCCAGACGATCATCTTCGGCGGCGCGTCCGGAGAGTAGTTCTCCGACTGCAGGTACTGCAGCAGCGAACCGTCCTGGCCGGCACCGGGCAGGGCGTAGTTGAGGATGTCGACGCTCAGGTACTCCTTGAGGTAACCGTCGAAGTTGTAGTTCTTGGTCTCGTCGTCGCGGTTGGCCGAATTGCTGGTACCCACCAGCACCACCTCCGGGTCGGCGGCCTCCTCGAACAGCGCGTCGGCGCCGGAGTCCGCCGGCAGGGTCTGGAAGCCGCGCACGTACTGGTTGCCGTAGTTGTTGCCGCAGATCTTGCGCATCGCCCGGCTCATGGTGCCGTCCTTGGGCAGCATCACCCCCTCCTCGGTGACGTAGGCCTTCTTCGCCAGGTTGGCGTAGAACGGCTGGCGCAGGACCTCGTCGGCCACCACCCGCGCCGTGACCCGTGCCCCGGTGGGCGTCCAGTGGTGGTCGCGGCGGAAGAAGTAGTCGCTCTGGGGCGGGTTATCCACCAGCGGCAGGATGTCCGGCACGATGGCGCCGCCCGCACGCAGCTGATCGAGAAAGGACGCCAGGTTGCGCCGGGCGGTGACGAAGTCGAAGCCGTAGGCCTTGTCCGGACGCACCTTGTCGCGATGCATGATGCCGCGGGTCGGCTGCACGGCGATGACCACCCGGGTGCCCTTAGCGGCGAAGGCCGCCATCAGCCGGGCGAACTCCGGGCGCATGGCCGGCGGGATGCCGAAGTCGTTGCTCAGGTCCACCTCCGAGCGGAACAACCAGCGATCCGTGCCCGGGGCGATGGTCTTCATCGACTTCATGATGCCTTCGGCATAGCGCTCGGGCTCGTCCAGGGCCGGGCAGATCAGGCACTCGAGGTTGCAGTCTTCCTTGAACCCACCGACGATCGGGCGCGCGTCGGCGCCCGGGGGCTGCGCCTGCACCGCGCCGGCAAGCAGCAGGCCGGCGCCGAGGGCGACGAGGTGGTGGTGCAGAGCGATCTTCATGTCCGCCGGCCTCCCTGTAAGTGTCTTATTCAATGCTGTCCAGGCTGTTGGCCAGGCTGATGGTGCGGTACTGGCCGCCGTCCTCGATCACCATGTAGCTGTAGGAGCGGCCTTTCTTCAGCAACTGCTCGTCGAACTTGGCGATGCTCTGGTCGCCGTCGAAGGCGGCGAAGCCGATCTTCAGCTCGTTCACCTGGCGGGTGCCGGACTGGTAGCCGGCGATGTCCTCGACGATGGCGTGCTTGCCGTCCAGGGTTTTCAGTGCCAGCGGCTTGTCGGTGAGGTTGTAGAAGGCGACCAGGGCTTTCTTCGGGTCTTCGCTGAAGGTCTCGTTGATCGGCTGCAGCTTGCTGCCGTCGTAGACCAGGGTGAGTGCCGAGTTGGCGGCCAGGGTGCTTTCCATGCCGGTCTGGTTGACGGTGATCTTGCGCTCGCCAGGGGCGACGAACAGGTAGGCGCCGAGCTGGCCGCCGCTGACTTTCTGGGCGCGCGACTTGCCGCTGATGGTCAGCTCGGCGGGGGCGGCGCTGAGATTGAGGACGCGCACGTAGGCCGAGTCGGCAGGCGCCTGTGCGCCATACAGGCCGGCGTTGCCGTCGTTCTGGGCGAAGGCGGCGAGGGGGGCGAGCAGCAGGCTGAGCAGTAGGCTTCGGGTAACGTTGAGCATGATCTATCTCCTTGTGGCGGTTAGAAAAACTGGTCCATGGTGTTTGCCCAGCTGTTCGAGCTGGATTTCTGCGAAAGCAGGGTGCGTACCGGGAACTCCCAGATCACGGTCTTGATGCTGTCGTTCTTCAACTGCTCGCCGGCGAGGAAGTTGTCCATGGCGTAGAACGGACCGCGCGCTTCCACGGCGGTGGTCAGCAGGTCGTTCTGCAGGGCCTCCTTGAGAAAGCCGGGGAAGTTCCAGTCGTCGATCTTGGTGTAGCTGGAGCCGACCAGCATGATCGGCTGGTCGGCTTCGCCGAACAGCTGGGAGTCGTCGATCTGCTGATCGGCGCTGACGGTTTCGAACAGCGGAATGCGCGTCGGCTTGAACAGCTCGGGGTTGAGTTGCTTGTTGAACTGCACGTAGTTCATCAGGTCGCCGGCCAGCGCCTTCTCCTGTACGGCGCGCGACAGGTAGCGGCGTTCGCCCTTCAGCTCCGGGTACTGGCGAGCGATTTCCTGGGCGGCGAGACGGGACCCGTAGGGCGTCCAGTGGGTGTCGCGTTCCAGGTAGAGCAATTCCTTGCGCTTGCCTTCGAAAAAGGCGTCGCGCACCGGCGCCACGGCGATCTGCTGTTGCTGGAGGCGGGAGAGGAAATCGCTGTACAGCTCCTGGGCGCGGTGGTCGAAGGGCTTGCTGGCGTATTCGGAGTACACGTCCAGCTTCATCGGCAGCGGCACCATGATCAGCCGCTTGTTGTGCTGGCTCAGGCGCTGGCGGACCTCGGCGATCTTTGCCATGTGCTGGTCGAGCACGGCCTGGTAGGTGTTCGGCACGAGGTATTCCTCATTGGTGAACAGCCAGCCGTCCTTGCCCATCACCACGCCGCTGCTGCCCTCGTTGAACAGCAGGTACTGCACGTTGGCCCATAGCTCGACCGAGGGTTGGCGCAGGATGAAGTTCTTGTCGTAGAACTCTTCGAAATCGCGCAGCAACTCGCCGTCGCTGAGCATCTCGAACGTGGGCTCCTGGGTCTTGCCGAAGCTGATGATCTTCGGCACGGAATACAGCAGCAATGCGGCCAACAGAATGCAGAACCCGATTCCATTGATGCGGCTGGCGGAACTCATCACAGGGAACATGGCGACCTCCTTAGAATTGGAAATACAGGAATGGGGAAAACGAGTTGGCGGCCAGGCGGGTCAGCGATAGACCGAACCCGGCCCACAGCAGCGCAGCGCTGAAGCCGTTGACGTTCTGCATGAAGTAGCCGTCGGCCTTGCCGTTGTCGTAGTAGCGCCGGTTGATCACCCCGGCGATCACCACCCAGGCGATCGCCACCACGGTGAAGGACACCGTCAGGGACGAGGTGCCGAGGAAATACAGGTCCATCGAGCCGAGGCCGTGCAGGCCGAACATGCCGGAGTAGATGCGCAGGGCATGGCTGAGATCGCCGGAGATGAACAGCGGCATGCAGCACACCACCCCGGTGAACGCGATGATGTTGCGCCAGAACTTGTACGGGTCGGTGATCTTGGTGGTCAGCCCGAGCTTGCGCTCGATCACCATGCCGATGGCGAAATACAGCCCGAAACAAATGAAGGCGAAGCTTGCCCCGTGCCAGAAGCCGGACAGCAGCATGGTCAGGAACAGCGCGCCGTTGCCGCTGACCTTGCGGCTGCGCACCAGCGGCAGGTAGACGTAGTCGCGCAGGAAATCGGCCAGGGTCAGGTGCCAGCGTCGCCAGAATTCGGTGAGGCTCTGGCAGAGGAAGGGCTGGTTGAAGTTCTCCGGGAAGCGGAAGCCCATCATCATTCCCAGGCCGATGGCCATGTCGCTGTAGCCGGAGAAGTCGAAGTACAGCTGCACCAGGGAAATGAACACGCCGAACCAGGCGTCGACCATCTCCGGCTGCGCCTCGCCCATCAGCAGGGTGTTCATCGGCGCCAGGGAGTCGGCGATCAGCACCTTCTTGATGAAGCCGAGCATGAAGCGGCAGGCGCCGAGGGAGAACAGCTCCATCGAATGGGTGCGTTGGCGCAACTGCTGGTCCACCAGGCTGTAGCGCAGGATGGGACCGGCGATCAGCTGCGGGAACAACGCGATGTAGGCGGCGAAGTCGACGAAGCGCTGGGTCGGCTCGGCCTGCTTGCGGTAGATGTCGACGATGTAGCTGATCGCCTGGAACACATAGAAGGAGATGCCCAGCGGCAGGATGATGTGTTCCAGGGTAAAGGTGTTGATGCCCAGCGGCTGCAGCACACTGGCGATCACGTCGACGCCGAAGTTCATGTACTTGAAGTAGCCGAGCGCCGCCAGGTCGCCGACCACGCCGATGGTCAGCAGGCGGAAGGCACCGCGCTTGTCGCCCTGTTCCAGGCGGTGCTTGATGCGCGGCCCGAACCAGTAGTTCCAGTAGGAAATGGCGATGAACAGCAGCAAAAAGTCCGGCCGCCACCAGGCATAGAAGGCATAGCTGCCCAACACGATGACATGGGAACGCCAGGATGCCTTGGTCAGGTAGTAGACCAGCAGGAACAGCGGCAGAAACATGCAAAGGAACAGATTCGATGTGAAGACCATGGCTGCACCTTGAGGGTCAGTAGCGCAGGACGGCGCCGAAGGAGAGCTGGTAATCGTCATCCAGCCCGCGCACGGCATCGCCCGCCCAGAAGTAACCTGCGCTGAGCAGGAGGTTGAGATGGACCTGGTCGCCCTGGAACGCAAAGGGGAACATCTTCCAGTAGTAATTCAGGTCCAGGACTTGCCCGACCGACTTGTCCCCGGTAGTGCTCAGTTCCGGGGAAACCCGCAGCGGCAGGCCCTGGTCGGCGTCGCGCAGGTACAGGTCGGAGAGGCGGATATCGAAGTAATGGCGTGGCCGCGGCTGGGTCTCGACGGTGACACCGTAGTACGCCAGGTTGTGCAGGTTGAGCGAGATGAAGGTGCCCAGCAGGCCGGTGTTGTAGGTTTCCTCGTCGATCACCCGGTCGGACTGGATGGCATTGAGGGAAAACCCGTCGTTGGCGTTGGACGGCTTGTCGGTGAGCCCGGCGCGCAGCGCCAGGCGCGGCGTCCAGTCCCAGTCGTCGAAGCGCTTGCCGACCTCGCCGAGCACCGCCCAGCCGCTGCTGTTCTCGCTGCTGGTACCGCCGAGGGCATCGGTCAGCTCGACGCGGCCCCTGAGCGCTGCCAGCTCCAGGCGATAGTCGCTGAACAGCGGCAAAACCGTCAGGTTGTCGCCGTAGAAGAACAGGCCGGCGCGCCCGCCCTTGAAGTCGCTGGGATCATCCGGGTCGTCGCCGGAATGGTCGTTCTCCAGCAGCAGGTGCACGCCGGCCCAGTTGTTGGCACTCCAGCGCACGGCGTATTCGCCCATGCCGTAGGTGATGCCGCGCTCGTTCTGCTCCAGCGCGTTGTCGTCGCTGTTGTAGTGGTAGAACTTCTGGGCGATGGCGACGAAGCCGCGGGCGAAGGTGTCGTCGTAGCTCAGGCGTAGCGACTCGATGCTGTCATCCCACCAGATACCGTAGTGGTCGGAGTACTTCTGCCGGCCCACCGACAGCGAGAAGCGCGGATCGCCGCCGAGCAGGTTGCGGCGCAGGTAGAACTCGCGCAGCTCGGCATTGAAGCCTTTCACCTGCTGGGTCTGTTCTTCCTGCAGCGGCGTCGAGGCCTGGCTCGAGCTGTAGTTGATCCAGGCACGGGTGAAGCCTTGCCAGGTCGACCACTGGCGATCCGGGGCATACCAGGACAGCGAAGGTTCGTAGCGCAGCCCATAGAACTCTTCGTGCTCGGCATCGAGCGTCGAGTTGGCGGGGCCGTAGCCGCCCTGCACCGTCAGCTTGTGGTCGATCTCCAGGGTGCTGGGCGGTGCCGCCGCGTGCAGCGGGCCGGCGGTGCCAGCCGTCAGGCCGAGGCAGAGCAGCGGGAAGGCGATATGACGTGCAGTCTTCATAGCTGGGCCTTGGTCTCTTTGAGAATGTCGTTACGGGCTTGCAAGGCATGGGAGACCGCCTCCGGGCCGATCTCCTTCTCCAGGTCCTTGAGCAGGCGGCGCGCGCCCAGTTCGCCCAGGTCCACCGCGATCTTGGCGTAGGCATAGGCCTTGACCTTGTCGTTGCACATGCCGCGGCCGCTGGCGTAGATGTTGGCGATGCGATAGAAGGCCGAGGCCAGGCCCTGGCTGGCGAGGTGCTGGTAGGCCTCGAGGGCCTTGAGCTGGTCCACTTCGTCCAGCCCGCCCATGCTGTAAAGCTCGCCGAGGTTGAGATAGGCGTTGTCGTAGCCGTCGGCGAGCAGTTCGTCGATCAGTGCCTTGGCCTTGAACGGGTCCAGCGTCCGCCAGGTGCGCACGATGTAGGCCGAGGCACGCAGGGCCTTTGCATGGCGTGGGCGGGTTTCCGCAATGCGGTCGATCAGCGCGAAGACGTCATCGGCGCTGTAGTTGCTGGACATGCTCATCATGTAGCTGGCCTTGCCGACCATCGCGGTCACGGCGCCGCGCTCGATGGCGTTGTCGAGCCACACCACCACGTCCGGGTCGTGCTCGCGAGCGATGCTGCTGAGGTGGTTGCCGATGCTCTGCACCACGTCCAGGGGCAAGTCGTCGATGCGCGGCAGCAAGGTCTTGGCGTGGGCGCTGAACAACTCGTCCTGCTGTTCGCCGAGCAGCCGGTAATAGCGCTCCACTGCTCGCGCCTCGCTGACCATGGCCCGCTCGTACAACGCCTTGGCCTGCTCGGTGCGGCCCTCGGACTCGGCCAGCGCGCCTTCGTAGAGCAGGCCGTGGCACTCCTGCGCGCAGCCGCGCTGGTAGAGCTCGAGCAGCTCCTTGGCCTGGGCGCCGCCGAAGGCATCCGGGTAGGCGAGGAAGACATCCAGCGTGGTGCTCAGCGTCATGAAGTCGCGGGTATGCGGATAGCGTGTCAGGCCCTCGAGCACGAAGCCGCGCAGCGCGTCGTGGCGTTGCGGGTTGCGCTCGGCCAGCGCGGCGAGCGCCGACAGCGCGCTCAGCTCGCCGCGGCCGTTGGCGAAGGCGCTCTTGTACAGCTCGATTGACTCCTCCACCTGCTTGCGGTCGGACGAGCCGGACAGCACTTCCGCCAGCAGCGCCCGCGAAGCGTTGTCGCCCCGCTCGGCGAGGATGCGCAGGTCGTCCTCGACTTCCGCCTGGTTGTCCAGGTAGAGCCGGTACTTCACCTGCGCCAGGCTGGCCGCCAGGCTCGCGGTGGCCGGCACCAGTGCGAGGGCCAGCCCCAGCAGCAGAGGCCGGATGGCATTCGACAGCATGGTTGGCCTCCCTAGAGCAGTCCGCTGAATGGCAGCGCGAGGAACAGGTCAACCGAGACCGGCTGCTGGTAGGTCGACAGCGGCAGCTTCTGCTCCGGCTGGATGGTCAGCACCAGGCTCTGGGTGGCGCTGTCGAGCGCCTGGTTGAGGATGCGGCCGGCGACCGGCTGTTCCATGCCCGGCACGTTGAGCTCCACGCTGTTGACGCGGTTGATGTCCTTGAGCTTGGCGAAGGGCACGCTGGCCTTGACGAAGATGTCCTCGTTGGCCGGGATCAGGTGCACCAGCTCGTCGTACTTGTAGGCGTAGCTGTCCAGGCGCTTGCCGGGGAAGTACACGTAGCAGTCGCACGGGCTGGAGATCACCGTCTCGATCAGGGCGCGGCCGAGCACGGTCTGCAGGTCGTTCGGCGACAGGTTGGACAGCGCTTCGAGATCCGACGGCGTGTTGAAGCTGGCGGTCAGCTGGGTGGACACCGTGGCGATCGGCTCACCCACCGAGACCCGCGGCTTGCTGCGGTCGATCATGTACTTGATGTAGCCGTTCTCCGGCATGCTGATCACGTAGGCGTCGGCACTCACCAGGGCCTGGTTGGCCGGCACGTGGAAGAAGAACAGGTACAGCTTGTAGACCAGCAACCCGGCGATCAGCAGCCCGGCGAACAGGAACAGCAGGCTGCCGCCGGCGGCCTTCAGGCGTTCCGCCGCGCCGCGGGTGGTGTTGCTCTTCTGCTTGCGCTGCTTGATGTAGTTCTCCCGCTGCATCACGTGCAGCAGGCCGTTGACGTCGGCGATCTCCCCCGCCATGTAGGCGCTGATCAGGTAGCGCAGGATGTCGCGCTTCTGGCTGTCCAGTTCGATGAACTGAGCGCCGATCAGCGGGCCGACCTGGTTGACCACCTTGATGCGTGCATCGATGTTCAGCGCCACCTTGCCCAGTTGCAGATGGATCGATACACCAAGCAGGCTGCCGGGCTTCAGCGGCTGGCTGCAGCGCAGGCCGATGCCGCCGAGGGAGATATCCTCGATCTCGCACTCGACCGGCTGGCCGGCGCCGCTGAGGGTCACCCGGGCCGGGATCTTGGTGCGAACGTACTGGCGCTCGTCGATGGCCTCATGGACTACTTCTGCGGCTGCCAGGTTGGAAGTGGCGGTATTCATAACGTTCGCCTCGCGTCTAATGTTGGGAAAGTTCGAGCAACAGGGCCACGGCTCCGAAGAACAGCGTGATCGAGGAAGCCAGCATGGTTTTCGAAGACCAGCGGTTGAGCCTCACGTCGAAGTCGGCACTGCCGTTGCTGAGAGTGGTTTTCTGGCGGGTCCAGCTTTGTTGGTCCATGTGGAAAAGGGCGTAGACCTTCATCAGCGAGCCGAGGATCTGGTTGTAATACAGAGCCAGCGGGTAGATGGGGTCGACGCGGTGCCCGGCGAATAGGTAGAGCAGGGTCACCAGACTGCGGGTGATGAGAATCCAGAACAGGTACACCAGCAGAAACTCGAAGCCGAACAGCAGCGCGGCCACCACCGAGGCGGTGAGGCCGAGCAGACAGGTCCACATGGACACGCGTTGGTCGTACAGCACGTACATGGTGAACAGTCCCAGCTGACGGAAACCGAGCAAACGGGTGGCGCGGAAGTTCTGCCGCAGTGAGTTGCCATACCAGCGGAACATCAGCTGGCGAGTCGCGCGGAAGAAGTTGTCATCCGGCGGATGCTCGACGGTGAGGGTGTTGCTGTCGGGCACGTAGAAGGTGTCCCAGCCGGCGCGCATCAGGCTGAACCAGGATGACTTGTCGTCGCCGGTGAGGAACTGGAAGCGACCGAGGCGCCAGTGCTGCAGGAAGTCGGCCTCGACGTCGCGGATGAACTCGGGGTCGAGCATGACCTCGGCACGGAAGAACGACAGCCGCCCGGTCATGGTCAGCACGCGCTTGGACAGCGCCATCGAGCACATGTTGACGTGGCGCTGGACGAAGCGCAGCGAGTGCCACTCGCGGATCATCTTGCCGCCTTCCACCTCGCAGAATTCGTTGGTGGTGATGCCGCCGACGGTGGGCAGGTAGGCGAAGAACTTCACGGCGTTTTCCACGCAGCCGGGCAACATCATGGTGTCGCCGTCGACCACGCCGACCACCGCATCCTGCGCCGGCATCTGCCGCGACATGGCGCGGAAGGCATGGGCCAGGCCGTCGCGCTTGCCGGTGCCGCGGGCCCGCACGATGACCAGGCGGATGTCGCTGCGGCCCTGGACCTCCTGGCGCATGATCTGCTTGATGAAGTCCTCGTCGCCCTTCTCGACGATGGAGGCGATCACCGTGCAGGGCACCGGCAGCCGCTGCACTTCCTGGAACACCGAGCGGTAGACCTTGAAGGTGGTATGGGTCGGAATGCGGAAGCTGGTGACCACCATGTACAGCTCGGAGGGCAATGCCGCCTCGCCCATGCGCTCCACCGCCTTGCGCATGCGCGGGAACTTCCAGTGCAGGAAGTACATGCCGCGCAGGTAGTGGTTGATGGCGTTGCCGTAACGCCAGGCGCCGAGGATGCCGACCAGGAAGATGAACTTCTTGTGGCTCGGGTCGAGCAGCACCGGGTCCACCAGTTCGGCGAACAGGGCAATCACGCCGAACAGGCAGGTCCAGCCGAAAAAGCGGGCGCAGGCATTGCCCCCGCTCGCAGGGGTCTGCATGGAACTGGCCATCCCTAGCCCCCTTCGGTTACGCGTTGCGCATGGATTCCGAGATCATACGATGCGGCCCCTGTCGCGCAGGGCCGCACCGGAGGGTGGGCAGACATGGTGCCCGCGCCGCGTGGCGGCGGGGTCACGGTGGGAGGGTGCAGGCAGGTGCGCGCCGGAGCGGCTGCCAATCCTTGCCGGGTCATCGACGCCAGGCAGAATGCCCCGCGTCGCCCCATGACATTTGTTCCAGTAATGCCGACTTCCATAGCTACACCCTCGTCCGAAAGGGTTGATCGTGGCGAGATCCAGGCAGCTACAACTTTGAAGAAAGTGCATCCCTACCTGCTCAAGGTGCCCCTTCTTGGGGTCGGTCGGACGCGGGAAAAAGGTCGCGCCTGTCGATGAGCGTTGCGGACTTCAGCGATGCGATTAAGGTCTTTGCAAGCTGCGGGCCAGGCTTCCTAGAAATCTGGTACTTCCCTGCGCCTTAATGTGTTTCTCCGAGCTGCCATTCCCGATGTGTTTGAAATCCCTGCGTAAAGATGGCTCAGCGCCATGACGGAAATTTGACACTTTTTATTTGTTTCGGTTTTTTACTACATAACCTTTTGTTACTGCAATGAAATTTGCTGCAACTGTGAAGCTGTTCTGCGCCTTTTTGGGCCTGGCTCGCCCCGTTGTGCTTCTCGATTGGGCGGCACTGCGTCTATCTCGCGATTGCCAGCCCGAAAGCGTGTTCCGACGGGCGGCAAGCCCCGGCGGGCTGGCCAATGGCCGCCGGGGAGCTTCTAGACCGGAGGCGCCTCCAGGGGTTCCCTTTTTCTCCGGGAGCCGACGAAATGCACGCCGGCCGGTGCGCCTGCATCGGCATCATGCCGGTACCGTGCGCCCGTAGACGTCTTCCAGTCGCTCGATGTCGTCTTCGCCCAGGTAGCTGCCGGACTGCACCTCGATGATTTCCAGCGGGATCTTGCCGGGGTTGGCCAGGCGGTGTACCGAGGCCACGGGGATGTAGGTCGACTGGTTCTCGGTGAGCAGGAAGGTCTTCTCGCCACAGGTCACCTGGGCGGTGCCGGAGACGACGATCCAGTGCTCGGCGCGGTGGTGGTGCATCTGCAGCGACAGGCTGGCGCCGGGCTTCACGGTGATGCGCTTGACCTGGAAGCGGCTGCCCATGTCCACCGAGTCGTAGGCGCCCCAGGGACGGTAGACCTGGCGGTGGGTCAGTGCCTCCGGACGCTCCTCGGCGGACAGTTGGTTGACCAGTTGCTTGACCTGCTGCACCTGGTCCTTGTGCGCCACCAGCAGCGCATCCTGGGTTTCCACCACCACCACGTCGTCCAGACCGATCAGGCTGACCAGTTTGTGGCTGCTGTGCACGAAGCAGTTGCGGCTGTCCTGCAGCACCACGTCGCCCTTGCTCACGTTGCCGGCGGCGTCCTTGGCCTGCACGTCCCACAGCGAGGACCAGGAGCCGATGTCGCTCCAGCCGGCATGCAGCGGCAGCACCCAGGCCTGGCGGGTCTTTTCCATTACCGCATAGTCGATGGAGTTGTCCGGGCAGCAGGCGAAGCTGTCGGCGTCGAGGCGTAAATAGTCGCCGTCGCGCTTGCTGCGTTCGAGGGTCAGTCGGCAGGTGTCGTAGATGTCCGGGTCGTGCTCCTTCAGTTCTTCGAGGAAGCGGCTGGCGCGGAACAGGAACATGCCGCTGTTCCAGAAATAGTCGCCACTCTCGACGAACTCACTGGCGGTGGCCAGGTCCGGTTTCTCGACGAAGCGCTCGACCGTCAGCACGGTTTCCAGTGCGCCGCCACCGAAAGCGCCGCACTTGATGTAGCCATAGCCGGTTTCCGGGCGGTCGGCCGGGACGCCGAACAGCACCAGGGCTCCGCTTTCGGCGGCCTGGCGGGCCTGGCCCAGCGCCTGGCGGAAGGCCTGGCCGTCAGTCAGCAGGTGGTCCGCCGGCAGTACCAGCAGCAATTCGTCGCGGCCGTCGGCGAGCAGTTGCAGAGCGGCGATGGCGATCGCCGGCGCGGTGTTGCGGCCGAAGGGTTCGAGCAGCACGCTCTGGGCCGTGCGCTCGATGGCGGCCAACTGCTCGTCGACGATGAAGCGGTGCTCGCCGTTGCACACCACGATGGGGCTTTCCATGCCGTCCATGTCCAGGCGTTGCAGGGTCTGCTGGAACAGGGTGTGCTCGCCGGCGAGTGCGAGGAATTGCTTCGGATGGGACTTGCGCGATAGCGGCCATAACCGCGAACCGCTGCCGCCCGACAGAATGACTGGAATCATCTTGATCTCTCCTTTGTGCTTGGACTCGGCTAACGGCAGTCAAGGGGCGCCAGCCCGGAGCCTGGGCTACGGGCTGGGCGTCCGGTTCACCAGCAGATGCCCTGCTGGCCGGTTGTGCTGGCGCGCGGCATGAAGCCCACCAGATCGATGATTTCCTTGTCCTGCGGTGCTTGGCGCACCAGTTCCGCGAACTGCGGGTCGTTGTTACCCAGCACGATGACATCGGCGCGCTCGACCACGGCGTCGAAGTCGGAGTCGAGCAGCGAGGATACGTGGGGGATCTTCGATTCGATGTAGTCCTTGTTCGCCCCGTGCATGCGGGCGTACTCGACGTTGCGGTCGAAGATCGACAGGTCGTAGCCCTTGCCGATCAGCATCTCGGCCAGCTCGACCAGCGGGCTTTCGCGCAGGTCGTCGGTGCCGGCCTTGAACGACAGCCCGAGCATGGCGACCTTGCGCTTGTCGTAGCTGGCGATCATGTCGAAGGCCTTTTGCACCTGGTAGGCGTTGCTGCGCATCAGCGC
>NZ_JBSKHQ010000014.1:0-141701 GCF_057128665.1 Zestomonas ipomoeae | reverse complement strand
AAGGAGTTTTCCGAGAGGCCTGCACCGGAAGTGGTGCGCATTATAGGCCCCACGAAATCCACGTCAACACTTAAATGAAGGTTTTATTCGGATTTCAACGTTATGCGGGCGAAAGCCTTTTTCCCAGCCTGGCATACATGGGCTTCGCCGACCTTGAACATAAAGGAGCGATCCACCACCTCGCCATCGACTCGCACACCACTGGAGCCGAGCAGGTCCCGCGCCATCGCGGCATTCTTGACGAGGCCTGCCTTATTAAGGACGGAGGCAATCGGCATATCCTCAGTCGCCAGCAGCTCGATCTCCGGAAGGTCCGCCGGCAGCTCGCCATCCTTCATGCGATTGCCAGCGGAGCGATGCGCACTGGCGGCCGCCTCGTCACCATGGAAGCGCGCGACAATCTCTTCGGCCAGCTTGATCTTTATATCCCGCGGATTGGCGCCACCCTCGACATCCCGACGGAACTCGCCGATCTCATCCATCGAGCGGAAGCTCAGCAGCTCGAAGTAGCGCCACATCAAGGCATCCGGCATGGACACCAGCTTGTTGTACATGACACCGGGCAGCTCTTGGATACCTATATAGTTGCCCAGCGACTTGGACATCTTCTTGACGCCATCCAACCCTTCGAGCAGCGGCATGGTGACGATGCACTGGGACTCCTGCCCGTAGGCGCGCTGCAACTCACGCCCCATCAGCAGGTTGAACTTCTGGTCGGTACCGCCTAGTTCGACATCGGCGCGCAGAGCCACGGAGTCGTAGCCCTGGACCAATGGATAGAGGAACTCATGAATGGCGATCGGCTGGTTGCCCTCGTAACGCTTCTGGAAGTCGTCGCGTTCGAGCATGCGCGCGACGGTGTACTGCGAGGCGAGGCGGATGAAATCGGCCGGAGTGAGCCTGTCCATCCAGGTGGAGTTGAACGCCACTTCGGTCTTGGCCGGATCGAGGACCTTGAACACCTGGGTCTTGTAGGTCTCGGCATTCTCCAGCACCTGGTCCCGGGTAAGCGGAGGACGGGTCGCGCTCTTGCCACTGGGGTCGCCAATCATGCCGGTGAAGTCGCCGATCAGGAAAATGACCTGGTGCCCCAGCTCTTGGAACTGGCGCAGCTTATTAATAAGCACGGTATGCCCGAGGTGAAGATCGGGAGCGGTCGGATCGAAACCCGCCTTGATGCGAAGCGGCTGACCGCGCTTGAGCTTCTCGACTAGCTCGGACTCCACCAGAACCTCTTGCGCGCCACGCTTGATCAGCGCCAGCTGCTCTTCAACCGACTTCATGACAGGCCTCATGACCACTCAAAAACGAAAGGGAACCAACCATACAAGATCGCTAACTAATTACAAGTTTTGCGGTCTGATGGGGCCTGTCGGTCGGGGAGACCCGGCGCAGACTTGCCTCAAGATGGATTTGGTTATATTTTAGACAGTTATTTCATATGCAAAAACCCCGGATGCCATGACGTATAAAGCACCTCAAGCACCGCGCTACCCGAAAAGCCACCTGCTGGCTGCAAGCGGCGTAGCAGCGTTGCTCAGCCTGGCTTTACTGGTGTTTCCGACGCGCGAAGTGGAAGCGAAGAAAACCTACCTGAGCCTGGAACTGGATGGTGGCTCCGAGCAGGTCGTGCAAGACAAGGATGATCTGGAGCGCGGGAGCGAGAAAGAAACCCCATTCGCCCGTATCGATGACAGCCAGACTACGGACCGGCAGGAAGAGGAAGCCACGGCCTCTGCCGAACGCGAAAAGACCGATCCCCGCCAGCGCTTGGTGACCGTCGCCAACGGCGATACGCTCTCCACCGTATTTGCCAAGGTCGGTCTCCCCGCCAGCGAAGTGCATGAAGTACTGAATAGCAGCAAGGACGCCAAACAGCTCAGCCGCCTCAAGGTCGGCCAGGTACTGGAATTCCAGCTCAATGCCGAAGGCCAGCTGGAACGACTGAGCAGCAAGCTGAGCGCTTTGGAAAGCGTGGCCCTGAGCAAAACCGCCGATGGTTTCTCGTTCAAGCGCGAGATGATCAAGCCGGAAGTACGCTCCGCGTACGCTCGCGGGGTAATCGACAGCTCCCTGTTCAATGCTGCCAAGCGCGCTGGCCTGTCGCACAACCTGACCATGGATCTGGCCAACATCTTCGGCTACGACATCGACTTCGCCCTGGATATCCGCCGCGGCGACGAGTTCGAGGTGATCTACGAAGAGAAGGTTGTCGACGGCAAGCGCGTTGGCAACGGCGGCATCCTGGCCGCTCGCTTCGTCAACAAGGGCAAGGCCTATAGCGCCGTGCGCTACACCAACAAGCAGGGCCAGACCAGCTACTACAACGCCGACGGTAGCAGCATGCGCAAGGCGTTCATTCGCACCCCCGTCGACTTCGCCCGTATCAGCTCGCGCTTTTCCAACGGGCGCAAGCATCCGATCCTCAACAAGATTCGTGCTCACAAGGGCGTGGACTACGCCGCGCCCCGAGGCACGCCGATCAAGAGCACCGGCGACGGCAAGGTAATCCTGGCCGGACGCAAGGGCGGCTACGGCAACGCTGTGGTCATTCAACACGGTAATCGCTATCGCACCCTGTATGCCCACATGCAGGGCTTTGCCAAGGGCATTCGCACCGGCACCAGCGTCAAGCAGGGGCAGATCATCGGCTATATCGGCACCACCGGTCTTTCCACTGGCCCGCACTTGCATTACGAGTTCCAGGTCAACGGCGTGCACGTCGATCCGCTGGGCGTGAAGCTGCCGATGTCCGACCCGATTGCGGCCAACGAGAAGCAGCGTTTCCTGCAAATGGCCCAGCCGCTGATGGCGCGCATGGACCAGGAAAAGGCCACGATGCTTGCGCTGAACAAGCAGCAGTAAGGCCATGCCCCTCTATCTCGGTGTGATGTCCGGCACCAGCCTGGATGGGCTGGACATCGCACTGATCGAACAGCAGCAGCGTCCGCGCCTGCTTGCCAGCCATTACCTGCCATTACCCGCCGAGCTGCGCGCCGAGCTGCTCGCATTGTGCGCATCCGGCCCTGACGAACTGGCCCGCGCTGCGGTTGCCGAACAGCGCTGGGTAGAGCTGGCCGCCCAGGGCATCGCCACCCTGCTCGCGCGACACCGACTTTCCCCCAACGCGATCCGCGCCATTGGCAGCCACGGGCAGACCGTGCGCCATGAGCCGGCCCGCGGCTTCAGCGTGCAGATCGGTAATCCGGCACTGCTCGCCGAGTTGACCGGAATCTGCGTCGTCGCCGACTTTCGTCGCCGGGATCTGGCCGCTGGGGGCCAGGGAGCGCCCCTGGTGCCGGCATTTCACCAGGCGCTGTTCGACGATACGCGGGAGCCGCGTGCGGTCTTGAATGTCGGTGGTTTCAGTAACCTGAGCCTGCTGACTCCTGGCCAGGAGGTGCACGGTTTCGATTGCGGTCCAGGGAACGTCTTGTTGGACGCCTGGATTCAACAACAGCGCGACGAACCCTACGACCGAGACGGGGCCTGGGCCGCCAGCGGAAAGCTCGATGATGAGCTGCTCAAGCGCCTGCTCAACGATCCGTACTTCCGCGCCCGCGGCCCCAAGAGCACAGGCCGCGAGCTGTTCAACCTGCCCTGGCTCGAACAGCACCTGGCCAGCCTGCCGCCCGTGGTACCGGTCGATGTGCAGGCGACCCTGCTGGAACTGACCGCCCGCAGCATCGTCGATGCGCTGCAAGCAGCCCAAACGGGTACTTCGGAGCTGTTGGTGTGTGGCGGCGGTGCGCACAACCGCGCCCTGATGGACCGCCTTGCAGCATTGCTACCAGGCTGTTCGGTGAGCAGCACCGCTACCCGCAACGTGGACCCGGATTGGGTCGAAGCCATGGCGTTCGCCTGGCTGGCCCACTGCTGCCTGGAAGGCATTCCCGCCAACCGGCCGAGCGTCACCGGAGCGCGGGGATTGCGCGTGCTCGGCGCGATCTACCCCGCCTGAGATCTTTCAAGCACCAGAATGCAAAACGCCGCGCATGAAGCGCGGCGCTGAATTCAGCGATTGATCAGATGGAAAAGGACTGGCCGCAGCCGCAGGTGGTAGAAGCGTTCGGGTTGTTGATAACGAAGCGCGAGCCTTCCAGACCTTCCTGGTAGTCCACTTCGGCGCCCACCAGATACTGGAAGCTCATCGGGTCGACCACCAGGCTGACACCCTCACGTTCGACGATGGTGTCGTCCTCGGCCACCTCCTCATCGAAGGTGAAGCCATATTGGAACCCGGAACAGCCGCCGCCAGTGACGAAGACGCGCAGCTTCAGGCGCGGATTGCCCTCCTCATCGATCAGGTTCTTCACCTTGCTCGCCGCGCCCTGCGAGAACAGCAAGGGAGTGGGGGTGAAGGTTTCGACGCTCATGCTGCTGATCTCCCGGCGCCATGCGCCCTGCTGCATTAGGGGTGGGCATTATCCGCTTACCCCACCAAAGTGGTCAACTATTGATCAAGGTCCAGGCTGGAGGGCAGCTCCAGAGGTCGCGGGTTCTCCTTGAGGTGGCAGAGACGGCCTTCGATCTGCGCCCCAACGGCCATTTCCATCAGCCCATAATAGAGATTACCCCGCACGCGGGCACGGGCGCCCAGTTCCAGGTGCTCGCAGGCATAGACATCACCAATCACTTCGCCGTCGAGCACGACATGGGGAGCACGTATCTCGCCCTCCACCTGGCCGTCGACACTGACCCGCACCAGCCCTTCGTTGGCCACGAGGTTGCCAGACAGGCGGCCATCCACCTGCACGGCCCCCTGAAAACGCAGATCGCCGAGCACTTCGGCGCCCGCGGCGATCACGCTGGTCTTGCCGCTGAAACGCTGCAAGTCGGCTTTTGGCTTGGTTTTGCTGAACATTCGACCGTTACTCCTCGTCGATCCATTTGAAGGTGCGCTCCATGGGTTTCTGTCCTTTGACCTCGGCGCTGATTTTGACTTGATGGGGCTCGAAGCCTTCGGGCAGTTCCATTTCGGCAAACCGACCGCCTTCCGGGAAGGCCTGGAAATGCTTGAAAGAGAAGGGAATGTCCTGATCGGTGAGCTCTTCGGAAAGCGTCGCCAGGTCCAGCGTAGCGTCTGCGCCACCGCGTCGACCGATAAGGGTGACATGGGCCCGGCCCTCGAGCGGCTTGTCGTCCTGCCCCACCCGACTGAGCATCAATTTATAGCGAAAACGGCGCGGGTCGTCCGTGGCCTGCAACTCAAAGGCGCGGATGCGCAGTCCTTCGCGGCGGCTGGCCGGGGCCAGGACCCCCTTGTAGAAGGACAATTCCTGCTGCAGCTTGAAGATCTGCTCTTCCAGCAGCTTGATGCTCTGCCGGCTCTGCTCGTTGGCTTGCTGGGCGAGACGTTCGCCGCTGCTCACCACCGCGAGACGCTGGCGCAACGCCTCCAACGTCTTGTTCTGCTCCGCCAGTTGCGCCTGCAGCGGCTCATTGCGGCTGTAGGCTTCGCCGAGTTCCGCCACCTGCCATCGCTGCCCGGCCCAGAAGACCAGGGGCAGCGCAACGATCAACAGAACCAGGAGGCCGCGCAGCTGCCGCTCGCGACGAGGATCGTGCGGGCGTACTTCCCAGCCGGCCATCAGGGCAACAGCGCAGCGTGGGACAGCCCGGAGCGCTCGTCGAAACCGAAAAGAATGTTCATGTTCTGCACTGCCTGCCCCGACGCCCCCTTGACCAGGTTATCAATCACCGAGAGCACCACCACCAGATCGCCACCCTGGGGCCGGTGCACAGCCAGACGGCAGACATTGGCACCCCGTACGCTGCGGGTTTCCGGATGGCTGCCGGCGGGCATGACGTCGACAAAGGGCTCGTTGGCGTAGCGCCGTTCATAAAGCGCTTGCAGATCCACGGACTGGTCCGCCACGGTGGCGTAGAGGGTGGCATGAATGCCACGGATCATTGGCGTCAGGTGCGGCACGAAAGTCAGCCCGACGTCGCCCTTGGCTGCTCGACGCAGCCCCTGGCGAATCTCGGGCAGATGGCGATGGCCCTTGACCGAATAGGCCTTCATGCTTTCCCCGGCCTCACTGAACAGCGAGCCCACGCTGGCACCGCGTCCGGCGCCGCTGACGCCCGACTTGCAGTCGGCGATCAGCCGCGAGTTGTCAGCCAGCCCGGCTTCCAGCAAGGGGATCAAGCCGAGCTGGGCGGCGGTCGGGTAGCAGCCGGGCACGGCGATCAGGCGTGCGCTCCTGATCTCGTCGCGGTTGACCTCCGGCAGGCCGTATACCGCTTCGCCGAGCAACGCCGGCGCGCCATGGGGCTGGCCATACCACTTGGCCCACTCGTCGGCGTCCTGCAGGCGGAAGTCGGCGGACAGGTCGATCACCCGTGTGCCGGCCGCCAGCAGCTCGCCGGCCAGGGCATGCGCGACACCGTGGGGCGTGGCGAAGAACACCACGTCGCAGGCACCCAGGGTCTGGGTGTCCGGCACGCTGAAGGCCAGCGCGTCGTAGTGGCCGCGCAGGTTCGGATACATGTCGGCGACCTTCATTCCTGCCTCGGAGCGCGAGGTGATCACCGCCACTTCGGCGTAGGGGTGCTGGGCCAACAGACGCAACAGCTCTACCCCGGTGTATCCCGTGCCGCCGACGATACCGACCTTGATCATGTCCAGCCCCTCGCACCAACCGATTGGAAAGCTGCCGATGATAAAGCCGCATCGGCCACGGGCCAACCTTTGCCTCCCGGCGACGCGACCAGTGCGCTACCCTCGGAGCCACTGGATGGCATGCCGAGCGGGTCGCCACTAGTATCCAAGCACTCTCGCCCGAAGGAACCACGCAATGCTCTATCTCTGGGTCAAGGCCCTGCACATCATCGCCATGGTCTGCTGGTTCGCCGGCCTGTTCTACCTGCCGCGGCTGTTCGTCTACCACGCCATGAGCGAGGACGGCCCCAGCCGCGAGCGCTTCTGCGTCATGGAGCGCAAGCTGTATCGCGGCATCATGTTGCCGTCGATGCTGGCCACCGTGCTGCTCGGCATCTGGCTGCTCTACCTCAATCCGGCGTGGCTGAAGATGGGCTGGATGCACGCCAAGCTCACCCTGGTCGTGCTGCTGATCGGCTACCACCATGTCTGCGGCGCGCAACTGAAGCGCTTTGCCCGCGGCGAGAACGCCCGCAGCCATGTGTTCTACCGCTGGTTCAACGAGGTGCCGGTGCTGTTCCTGCTGCTCATCGTCATTCTCGTCGTCGTCAAACCCTTCTGACCAAGAGGAATCGCCATGTCCCTGCCCGCCCTGCTCGATCAGCGCCTGCGCCTGCCGGTGGTCGCCGCGCCCATGTTCCTGGTTTCCAACCCCGCTCTGGTGCTGGCCTGCTGTCGCAGCGGCATCGTCGGCAGCTTCCCGGCGCTGAACCAGCGCGAGAGCAGCGGCTTTCGCGCCTGGCTGGACGAGATCCAGGCAGGGCTGGAGGCCGACGCCGCGCCCTTCGCCGTGAACCTGATCGTGCATCACAGCAACCCGCGGTTGCAGGCCGATCTGGCTATCTGCGTGGAGAAGAAAGTCCCGGTCGTGATCACCAGCCTTGGTGCGGTGAAAGAGGTGGTGGATGCGGTACACAGCTATGGCGGTCTGGTATTCCATGACGTGACCACCCGCCGCCACGCCGAGAAAGCCGCCGAAGCCGGGGTCGATGGGCTGATCGCCGTGGCTGCGGGCGCCGGTGGGCATGCCGGCACCTGGAGTCCGTTCGCGCTGATTGCGGAGATTCGCCAGTTCTTCGACAAGACCCTGTTGCTGGCCGGCTGCCTTAACCACGGCCACGAGATCCTGGCCGCCCAGTTGCTCGGCGCCGATCTGGCCTACCTCGGCACTCGCTTCATCGCCACCCACGAAAGCGATGCCGTGCTCGCCTACAAGGAGATGCTGCTGGAAGCCAGGGCCGCCGACATCGTGCACACCCCGGCGGTTTCCGGCGTGCCGGCGAGCTTCATGCGACAGAGCCTGGAGCAGGCCGGGTTCGACCTGAAGCGCCTGCAGGACAAGGCCGACATCAACTACGGGGAAAAGCTCAAACCGGTCGACGACGAAGCCAAGGCCTGGAAGACCGTCTGGTCAGCCGGCCAGGGGGTCGGCAACATCCGCGACCTGCCCACCGTCGACGAACTGGTAGCGCGCCTGGACCGCGAGTACCGCCAGGCGCAAAGCCGCGCCGCACAGTTGGCCCTGCACTGGCCGCAATGAAGCGACGCCGCCTGCTCGGCCTGGGCGCGGTCGGCCTGCTCGCGCTGTGGGTGGCGCGCCCCGACGACGAAGGTCGCCCCCACGACGACTACTTCGCCCGTCTGAACGGGCTGCTCAAGCGCGAGGGTGGCGGCCTGCCGCTGCTGGTGATCGACCTGGACCGGCTGGATGCCAACGCCGAGCGGCTGGCCCAGCACCTCGGCGACACGCTTGCCTTGCGCCTGGAGAGCGACGACCTGGCGGCCAACGGACTACTCGACTACCTGGGGCGAAAGCTCGCGACCCGGCGCTTCAGGGTTTCCCAGCCGCAGCACCTGAACCAGTTGGCCCGCAGCTTTCCCGACGCCGACCTGCTGCTGGGCGTGCCAATACCGGCCGACGCCGCCCTCGGCTTTTACCAGAAGCTGCCGCAGCACCTGGCGTTCCGCCCCGCGCATCAGCTGACCTGGCTGGTCGACAGCCCGCAGCGCCTCGTCCAGTATGCAGAACTGGCGCAGGCCCTTGGCCAGCCGATGCAGGTCGCCCTGGCGATCGACGTGGGCCTGGCAAACGGCGGATTCGCCGTCCCGCAGGCGCTGGGCGAGGCCTTGCAGTGGCTGAGCGCTCGGCAGACACCGTTGCGTCTGCGCGGGTTGTCGGGCGATGACCAGCAGATCGCCCACAGTCCTTTCTGGATCAGCCAGCAGCAGGCGTTTGCCGATAGCGCGGCGCGCTATCGGGCCTTCGTCGGGGTCGCGCAGGGTTTTGCAAACGTCTGGCCCGAGCAGCCCCTGCTCACCGGCGCGAGCAGCCTGACCTACCCGCTGCATGCCGCCGGCGACACGCCGCTGAACGAAGTGACCGTCGGCGCAGCGCTGCTCAAACCCGCCGCGCTCGACACCCCGCTGCTCGCCAGCCAGCGTGCCGCCCTATGGATTGCCAGCCCGGTTCTGGCAGCCGAGAAGGCTGCACTGCCCTATCTGGATACGCTGCAAGATCTACGGGAACGCTGGAACGCCAACCGTCAGCGGGCGTTCTACCTGCCAGGCAGCACAGCCGCCGCCATCCCCGTGTCGCCCGGCGGCCTCGACGCCGACCCGTTGTATCGGCGCAGCACCGGTCGCCAGCGCCTGAGCGGTTCGGCCGGGACCGAATTGAACGTGGATGACTGGGTGTTTTTCCGGCCGAGGCACCTGCAAGGCCTGTTCGACACCTTTGACGAGGTGCGCCTGTTGCGCCATGGCCGCCTGGTCGGCCGCTGGCGACCGCTGCGCGGGGGCTGAAACCGTGTCAATGCTTGTCGTAAGCCCCGCTACGCTATTAGGCTGTGCCCACCCTCTTTCATCGCTGACAGGGAAGCCGCTATGGCCGAAGCCCGCTACAAGATCGTATTCGATGGTCAACTGATGCCTGAAATGGCCTTGGAAACCGTCAAGGACAACCTTGCCCGCCTGTTCAAGAGCGACCGCTCGAAGATCGACAACCTGTTTTCCGGCAACGACGTGGCGCTCAAGCGCGACCTGCCCGCGAGCGAGGCGGACAAATACCTGGCGGCGCTGCAGCAGGCGGGTGCCAAGGTGCGCAAGGAACTCGATCTGAGCCTGGTGCCGTCGGAAGCGGAACAGCAAGCCGCGGCGGAGCCCACCCCCGTCGAAACCGGCCGCATGAGCTGCCCGAAATGCGGACACGAGCAGGCCAAGGCCAACGAGTGTGCGGCCTGCGGCATCATCATCGAGAAATTCCTCGCACGCCAGACAGAGCTGCAAGCCCAGCAGAAGAGCGCGCCTGCGGCCTCCACGGCCGGCGTTTCGCCCTATGCCACGCCGCAGGCAGACGTCGGCGAAGCGCTGCCGGAGTACTCGGAACTCAAGCCCTTCGGCATCGAAGGCCGCATCGGCCGGCTGCGCTACCTGGCCTGGTCGATGGTGCTGATGTTCGCCGCGGCGGCCCTGATGGGCGTAGCGATGATGGGCTTCGCCATCTCCGATGTAGTCGGCGGTATCCTCGCCGTCCTGGTGGGGATCGGCTTGCTGGTGGTCAGCGTGATGATGGGCGTTCAGCGCCTGCACGATATCGGCTGGTCCGGCTGGCTCTATCTGCTCAATCTGGTACCGATCGTCGGCAGCGTGTTTCCCCTGTTGATGCTGCTGATCCCCGGCACCGCCGGAGCGAACCGCTTCGGCCCACCGCCGCCGCCCAACAGCACCGCGGTCAAGGTACTGGCCTGGCTCTGGCTCGGAATCATCGCCCTCGGCGTGGCCGCCGCCATCATGGTGGGCTCCATGGGGCTAATGAGCGGCCTGGGAGATATGGAGAGCATGGAGGGCATCGAGCCGGGCGCCTACGAGTCCGCCGACCCGGCCTGGGACTACGAGGAAGAATAAGCCCCCACCGGCAACCCGCCCACGCTCGTGCTGTCCAAGGCGGGTTCCGCCACGGAGAGTCCCATGCCTGGTTATGCCCTGATTACCGGCGCCTCGAGCGGCATCGGCCTGGCCCTGGCCGAAGCCCTCGCCCGCCGGGGCCGCAAGCTGATCCTGGTGGCCCGCCAACGGGTGGCACTGGAAAGCATCGCCTGCGAGCTGACCCAGCGCTTCGGGGTCGAGGTGCTGTTCCGCCTTTGCGACCTGAGCGAACCTCTGCAACTCTCCGGCCTGCTGCATGAAATCGAGCACAGCGAGCGGCGGATCGATCTACTGGTCAACTGTGCCGGCCTCGGCAGCGCCGGGGCGTTTATCGAGCTGGACTGGAGCCGCGAGCAGGAACTGCTCGAAGTCAACGTCCTGGCGCTGACCCGGCTCTGTCATGCCATCGGCCAGCGCATGGTGGCCCAGGGCGGCGGGCAGATTCTCAACGTCGCCTCGCTGGCGGCATTTCAGCCCGGCGTCTGGATGAGCAGCTACTACGCCAGCAAGGCCTATGTCCTGCACTTTTCCGAAGCGCTGCGAGAAGAACTACGACCGCTGGGAGTCAAGGTCAGCGTGCTCTGCCCCGGCCCGACCCGCAGCGCGTTCTTCCGCGGTGCGCGCCTGAACCTCAACGGCCTGGCTGGCAGCAAGCGGTTGATGGGTGCCGAGGAAGTGGCGCTGCACACCGTCCGGGCACTGGAAAAGGACCGTGCGATCATCATTCCCGGCTGGCGCAACCGCCTGCTGGCCCTCGCCCCGCGCTTCGCGCCACGCTGGCTGGCGTGCAAGCTGACGGCACGCGCCCACCGTCAACTGCTGCTCGACTAGCACGGCCGGCCTCAGTCCGCCGGCACGGTACGCCCATCCGCCCAGGCCCGTAGCCCGGCCAGCGATTCCGCCATCACCACCGACAGCGGCGAGGTACTCTGCAGGTTCTGCAACAGCAGGCGCTGATCGACCGGCTGCTGCTGGGCCTGCCCGGCGTACAGCGCGCTGACCACTGCCTGCTCGATCTCCGCCCCGGAGAAGCCCTCGCTGGCTGCCGCCAGCACGTTCAGGTCGAAGCCCGCCGGATCCAGTTCGCGGCGGGACAGGTGAATGCGGAAAATCTCGGCCCGTACCGAAGCGTTCGGCAGGTCGACGAAAAACAGCTCGTCGAAACGCCCCTTGCGCACCAGCTCCGGCGGCAGGCGATCGATGGCATTGGCGGTGGCGACCATGAACACCGGTGCCTTGCGCTCGGCCATCCAGGTCAGCAGCGTGCCGAGCACGCGCTGACTGACTCCGCCGTCATGATCGCCGCTGGCCAGGCCCTTCTCCACCTCGTCCATCCACAACACACAGGGTGCCATCTGCTCGGCCAGGCGCAGCGCCTCGCGCAAATTGCGCTCGGTCTCGCCGAAGAACTTGTTGTACAGGCAGGCGAAGTCCAGGCGCAGCAACGGCAGGCCCCAGAGGCCGGCCACGGCCTTGGCTGCCAGGCTCTTGCCGCCGCCCTGCACGCCGACCAGCAGCACGCCCTTGGGCTGGTCGATGCCCTTGCCCTCGAGGAACGCGCTCTGTCGCTCGGCCAGCCAACGCTTGAGGTTGGCCAGGCCGCCGACCTCGGCGAAGCGCGCCGTCTCGTATTCGAAGCTGAGCACGCCTTCCAGGTCGAGGAGCTGGAACTTGGTCTTGTTCAGCTCCGGCAGGTCTTCCTGGGTAATGGCGCCGTCGTCGCAGATCACGTTGCGCGCCAGCGCGCGGGCCTCGCCGTGGCTCATGCCGCGCAGGTTCTTCACCACCTGCTGCAGGGTGCGATTGTCGGTGCGTACCCGCGCGCCGCGATTGCGCTCGCTCCAGCGCGCGGCCTCTTCGCGCACAATGCCGAGCAGCTCGTCCTCAGACGGCAGCGACAAGCTGAAACGGGCCGCGTAGCGCTGCACTTCGGGCGGCAGTTTCAGCGCATGGGACACCAGCACCAGCGTCGGCTTCTGCGCCCCCTCGGCCATTGCCACTTCCTTGAGCAGGCGCACCAGCCGCGGGTTGTCATCGAGGAACGGATGCAGGTCGCATAGCACATACAGGTTCGGCTGCGGATCGTGCTTGATCAGCTTGAGCGCCGCCTCCGCGTCTTGGCTGTTCTCCGCGCCCGGCAGGCCGCCGCCGAAGCCTAGTTGCTGCAGGCCCTCGGTCACCGACCACAGGTGCAAGCCCAGGCCGCGCTTGACCGCCAGGCCGGTCAGGGTTTCCAGCACCCGCGGCTCGTCCCAGGACTCGATCACCACCAGCTTGACCTTGGAATCGAGCACCAGGCCCAGATCATGAATATCGTTCTTCACACGCGCTCCTCGTGCGGGCCAAGCAAGGCTGGCCGGCCCCATTGCGCCCCGTTAAACTCGGGGGCTTCTTAAACAGCCCGGGAGACTGCCCATGGACTGTCTGTTTTGCAAGATCGTCGCCGGGGATATTCCCGCGCGCAAGCTCTACGAAGACGACCAGGTCGTCGCCTTCCACGATATCGGCCCGCAGGCGCCGGTGCATTTCCTGGTGATTCCCAAGCGCCACATCGCCACGCTCAACGAACTGACCGAAGCAGACCGCGCACTTGCCGGGCACATTCTCTTCACTGCCCAGCGCTTGGCCAAGGAGCAGGGCTGCGATGAAGGGTTTCGCGTAGTGATGAACTGCAACGAACAGGGCGGGCAGACCGTCTACCACATCCACATGCATGTGCTCGGCCAGCGCCAGATGCACTGGCCGCCGGGTTGATGCGCCGCCTCGCCCTTCTCGCCCTTTCCTGCCTGGCGTCGCTGCCGGTCTTTGCCCACGAGGCCGGCAACCTGCTGCGCGACCCCTTGGCGGATGGCGGCCTTGGGCCGGAACTGGTGGTGGTGCCGGCCGGCGACTTTGTGCTGGGCGATGCCAGCGGTCGCGGCAACCACAACGAGCGACCGGCACATCGGGTCGTTATCGACAAGCCGTTCGCCATCGGCCGCTTCGAGCTGACCTTCGCCGACTGGCAGCGCTACGCCGATGCCACCGGCAAAGCCATGCCGGACAACGAAGGCTGGGGGCTTACCGCCGAGCGCCCGGTGATCAACATTTCCTGGTTCGATGCCCTGGGCTATTGCCAATGGCTGTCGCACGCCACCGGTCAGCGCTATCGCCTGCCCAGCGAGGCGGAGTGGGAATACGCCGCCCGCGCCGGCAGCAACGGCTACTACTGGTGGGGCGAGCAGCTCGATAGCCACGAGCAGCAACCACGTGCCCACTGCCGTGGCTGCGCCACCTCGCGCCTGATCCGTCACAAGACCGCCCAGGTCGGCCAGTTCGCGCCGAACGCCTTCGGCCTGTTCGATACCGCCGGCAACGTCTGGGAATGGACCGCCTCGGCCTTCCACAGCCCGTTCGACGGTAGCGAGGCCCGCGCGGCCAGCCCGCTCGATCGCAGCCCGCGAGTGGTTCGCGGCGGTGCCTGGAACAGCGGCTCGGCGTACCTGCGCAGCAGTTTCCGCGACCTCAAGCAGCCCCAGCACAAGGACTACGCCCTTGGCCTGCGGGTACTGCGCGAACTGCCCTGACCCCGGTCAAGCCGCACCGGGGTGGATCGGGTAAACTGCCAAGAATCTCATCTGCGGAGGTGCCCATGACCAGCGACCGCCACTATTCCCCCGTCGACCGCCTGCTGCTGCAGGCCGATGCCGCCCTGCGCACCCTGCTGCCGTTCAGCGGCCAGCCCTATCGACCGTCCCCTGCCATCGTGCAGCCGGACGCCGAGCTCAACGACAGCGATGCCCGCCATGTCGCCGGCCTGATGCGCATCAACCATACCGGCGAGGTTTGTGCCCAGGCGCTGTACCAGGGTCAGGCGCTGACCGCCAAGCTGCCTGAGGTGCGTTCCGCCATGGAGCGGGCCGCCGACGAAGAGATCGACCACCTGGCCTGGTGCGAGCAGCGCATTCGCGAACTGGGCAGCCATCCAAGCGTGCTCAACCCGCTGTTCTACGGCCTGTCCTTTGGCGTCGGCGCGGTGGCCGGGCTGGTCAGCGACAGGGTCAGCCTGGGCTTCGTCGCCGCCACCGAGGACCAGGTATGCAAGCACCTCGATGAGCACCTCGAACAACTGCCCGAGCAGGACCAGAAATCCCGCGCGATTCTCGAGCAGATGCGCCAGGACGAGGAGCAGCATGCAACCAGCGCGCTGGAAGCCGGCGGCCTGCGCTTCCCGGCGCCGATCAAGCTGGGCATGACCCTGCTGTCCAAGGTGATGACGAAAAGCACCTACCGGATCTGAGCTGCAAAAGATGACCCGGGGAAAAACACAAAGGGCGCCAACCGGCGCCCTTTGCTTTTCCTGCAGCGTCAAGCCTGCCGCTGCGTATCAATGCGGCATGTTGCGGCCGTAGAAGATCTCCAGCATCTCGTGGCGCAGCCGCTCTTCCACCTGCTTGCGCTGCTCCGGCGACAGATTGCTGGTGGCGTCGCCGAACAGGTAGCTCTCCAGTTCGAAGTTCTTCAACAGCATCTTGGTGTGGAACAGGTTCTCCTGGTACACGTTGACGTCGGTCATCTGGTAGGCCGCGCGCGTGTCCTCAGACAGGTAGTTCTGGATCGAGTTGATCTGGTGATCGATGAAGTGCTTCTTGCCTTCCACGTCGCGGGTGAAGCCGCGTACCCGGTAATCGACCGTGACGATGTCCGAATCGAACTGGTGGATCAGGTAGTTCAGCGCCTTCAGCGGCGAAATCACCCCGCAGGTGGAGACGTCGATGTCCACACGGAAGGTGGCGATGCCATCCACCGGATGGATCTCCGGGTAGGTGTGCACGGTGATGTGACTCTTGTCGAGGTGCGCCAGGATGGTTTCCGGCAGCGGCCCCGGCGACTCCTCGATCTGGCTGTCGGTGGGCGTCACCGGCTGCTCGGAGATGAGAATGGTCACGCTGGCGCCTTGCGGGTCGTAATCCTGACGGGCGATGTTCAGGATATTGGCGCCAATGATGTCGACAACATCGGTGAGAATCTGCGTCAGGCGCTCGGCATCGTACTCTTCGTCGATGTACTGCACGTAGGCCTGCTGGTCTTCCGGCGTTTCCGCATAGCAGATGTCATAAATGTTGAAGCTCAAGGTCTTGGTCAGGTTGTTGAACCCATGGAGCTTGAGTTTGCTTTTCACCGTAGAAAAACTCTCTGTAATGCGGCTTACCGCGTGATTGAGCATGCCCGTCAGATGCGAAACGGCACATCTGCGTAGGACGGTTAACACCTCTTCGCGTTGGCGATTGTGGTTGTCGATTTTGGGGCGCAGCCCCTGGAAATTGGGGGCGCATTATGCAGACGCGCGCCCGGCGATGCCAGAGCCCGCGTCGGTTTTGTGATAGCCGGAAACGACTCAGCCGAGCTCGACGATTTCGTAGGCGTGGCTGATGGCGACCCCGGCGCGGCCCAGCATGATCGAGGCCGAGCAGTATTTCTCCGCCGACAGCTCCACCGCGCGCTTGACCTGGGCTTGCTTGAGGCCACGGCCCTTGACCAGGAAGCGCAGGTGAATCCTGGTGAAGACCTTCGGCTCCTCCTCGGCCCGCTCGGCCTCCAGAAACACTTCGCAGCTTTCCACCGGCTGGCGGGCCTTCTTCAGAATGCTCACCACGTCGAAGTTGGAGCAGCCGCCCAGGCCCAGCAACACCATTTCCATCGGCCGCACGCCGAGGTTGCGGCCGCCGTGCTCCGGCGGGCCATCCATCACCACCGCGTGGCCGCTGCCGGACTCGCCGAGAAACAGGGCCTCGCCGGCCCACTGGATGCGTGCTTTCATTCGTAGTGACTCCGCCGGAAAAAGCGCCGAGCTTAACATAGCCACAGGGACTGGCCCGTTTGCGACATACGGTCTCCGGTTCCCGACAACCGATGTTACCTATGTCGCAAAATAGGCCGAGGACTTGGAGGGTCTGTTAAGCTGACGTCGGATAACTGGCACACTTAACCGGATAACTCTAAGAAATGCCTGTTGGATAACGGCTTACCTACTTTTTTCTTTTCGGGACTCGGGCATGGTTGCTATAACCCTCACACCAAAAATCAAGAATCTCGACAAACTTCTCGCGCACTGTCACCGCCGCCGCTACACGGCCAAAAGCACCATCATCTACGCGGGCGATCGCTGCGAAACCCTGTTCTTCATCATCAAGGGCTCGGTCACCATTCTCATCGAGGATGACGACGGCCGCGAGATGATCATTGCCTACCTCAACGCCGGCGACTTCTTCGGCGAGCTGGGTCTGTTCGAAGCGGAAGGCTCGGAAAAGGAGCGCAGCGCCTGGGTACGGGCGAAGACCGAATGCGAAGTGGCGGAACTCAGCTACTCCAAGTTCCGCGAGCTGACCCAGCAGGACCCGGACATCCTCTATGCCCTGGGCAGCCAGATGGCCGAACGCCTGCGCAATACCACGCGCAAGGTCGGCGACCTGGCCTTCCTCGACGTCACCGGCCGCGTGGCCCGCACCCTGCTGGACCTGTGCAAGCAGCCGGACGCCATGACCCATCCGGACGGTATGCAGATCAAGATCACCCGCCAGGAAATCGGCCGCATCGTCGGCTGCTCGCGGGAAATGGTCGGGCGCGTGCTGAAGAGCCTGGAGGATCAGGGCCTGGTGCACGTCAAGGGCAAGACCATGGTGGTATACGGCACCCGCTGACCCGCCGCCCGCCCATGAAAAAGGCCGGTATCCGGCCTTTTTCGTTTCGGCGACGCTATTCCGGGTCGGCAGCCGGCTTGCTGGCGGCGCGCGCCTTTTCCGGGAAGAACAGCCGCTGCAACTCGGCGCCGGGGTTTTCCGCGCGCATGAATGCCTCGCCCACCAGAAAGGCATAGACATCGCTGATTTCCATCAACTCGACGTCGGCGCGATTGAGAATGCCGCTCTCGGTGATCACCAGGCGATCGCGTGGAATACGCGGCAATAGATCGAGGGTGTTTTCCAGGCTGACTTCGAAGGTGTGCAGGTTACGGTTGTTGATGCCCAGCAGCGGGGTATCCAGCGTCTTCAGCGCCCGCTCCAGCTCGTCACCATCGTGCACCTCGACCAGTACATCGAGACCGACAGCCTTCGCCGTGGCGGCCAGTTCGGCCATGCGCACGTCGTCCAGCGCGGCGACGATCAGCAGCACGCAATCGGCACCCAGGGCACGGGCCTCGACCACCTGGTAGGGGTCGATCAGGAAATCCTTGCGGATCACCGGCAGCGAGCAGGCGGCACGGGCCTCCTGCAAATAGGCGTCGGCGCCCTGAAAGAAGTCCACGTCGGTCAGCACCGACAGGCAGGCAGCGCCGCCGACCTGATAGCTCCTGGCAATCTCCGCCGGCACGAAATGCTCGCGCAGTACGCCCTTGCTTGGCGACGCCTTCTTGATCTCGGCGATCACCGCCGGCTCCTTGCGCGCCGCCCGCTCCAGCAGCGCGCGGGCGAAGCCGCGCGGCGCGTCGGCTGCCCGGGCGGCTTGTTCGAGATCCACCAAGGGCACCCGCGCGCGCCGCTCGGCGACTTCCTCGGCCTTGCGCACGAGGATCTTTTCCAGAACGGTGGGCAGACTCACGCTTCATTCTCCTGGCGGAACACCGCGGTAAACGACACCAACTCCTCCAGCTTCTCCCTGGCCAGGCCGGTATGCAAGGCATCGTGGGCCAGTTGCACGCCTTCGTGCAGGCTCACCGCATGGTCGGCGGCATATAGCGCCGCCCCCGCGTTGAGGGCGATCATCTCGGCGGCCTTCTGCGCGCTCTCGGTCTTGCGCCGACCGAGCGCGTCGCGGATCAGCTCCAGCGAGGCCTGCGGCGTCTCGACGGTGAGGCCGATCAGGCTCTGGCTCTTGATGCCGAAGTCCTCGGGCTGCACGACATACTCTGTGACCGCGCCATCCTTCAGCTCGGCGATGTGGGTCGGCGCGGCCAGACTGATCTCGTCCAGGCCATCCTGGGCATGTACCACCAGCACATGCTCGCTGCCCAGGCGCGATAGCACTTCGGCCATGGGGCGGCACAAGGCCTGGCTGAACACACCGACCACCTGGTGCCGGACCGCCGCCGGGTTGGTCATCGGGCCGAGCATGTTGAACAGCGTGCGCAGCCCCATCTCCCGCCGCGGACCGATGGCGTGCTTCATCGCGCCATGGTGGGCGGGGGCGAACATGAAGCCGACCCCGACGCCCTCGACGCAGCGCGCCACCTGCTCCGGCGTGAGATTCAGGTAGACCCCGGCCGACTCCAGCAGGTCGGCACTGCCGCTCTTGCCGGAGACCGCGCGATTGCCGTGCTTGGCCACCCGCCCGCCCGCCGCGGCGACGACGAAGGCCGCCGCGGTGGAGACGTTGAAGATGTTCATGCCATCGCCACCGGTGCCGCAGGTATCCACCAGTCGCTCGGCGTCGATCTTCACCGGCGAGGCCAGCTCGCGCATGACCTGGGCGGCGCCGACGATCTCGTCGATGGTCTCGCTCTTCATGCGCATACCCATGAGGAAGGCACCGATCTGCGCGTCGGTACACTGCCCGGTCATGATCAGGCGCATCACGTCCTGCATTTCCCCGGTGCTCAGGTCGAGCTGATTGACCACCCGATTGAGGGCTTCCTTGATATCCATCAGCGCACGCCTCCGGTCTGCTTGAGGAAATTGGCGAAGAGTTCGTGGCCCTGCTCGGTGAGGATCGACTCCGGATGGAACTGCACACCCTCGACGTTCAAGGTCTTGTGGCGCAGGCCCATGATTTCGTCCACCGAACCGTCGGCATGACCGGTCCAGGCGGTGATCTCCAGGCATTCCGGCAGGCTTTCGCGCCTGACCACCAGGGAATGATAGCGGGTCACCGTCAGCGGGTTGTTCAGCCCGGCGAACACACCACGGTTTTCGTGGAACACCGGGCTGGTCTTGCCGTGCATCACCTGGCGGGCGCGCACCACCTCGCCGCCGAAGGCCTGGCCGATGCTCTGGTGGCCAAGGCAAACCCCGAGGATCGGCAACTTGCCGGCGAAGCGTTCGATCACCGCCAGGGAAACCCCGGCTTCATTGGGTGTGCAGGGCCCCGGCGAGATCACGATGCGCTCGGGCTGCAGCGCCTCGATCTGCTCGACGCTCAGCTCATCGTTGCGAATCACCTTCACGTCGGCACCCAGTTCGCCCAGGTACTGCACCACGTTGTAGGTAAAGGAGTCGTAGTTATCGATCATCAGCAGCATGGCGGCACTCCTTTACTTCTGGGTCTGTTCGGCGAGGGAGACCGCACGGAACATGGCGCGGCGCTTGTTCAGCGTTTCTTCCCATTCCAGCGCCGGCACCGAGTCGGCGACGATGCCGGCGCCGGCCTGCACGTGCAGCTCGCCGTCCTTGATCACCGCGGTGCGGATGGCGATGGCGGTGTCCATGTTGCCGTTCCATGCGAGGTAACCGACGGCCCCGCCGTAGACGCCACGCTTGACCGGCTCCAGCTCGTCGATGATTTCCATGGCGCGGATCTTCGGCGCGCCGGACAGGGTGCCGGCCGGCAGGATGGCGCGCAGCGCGTCCATCGCGCTCATGCCGTCCTTGAGCTGGCCGGTAACGTTGGACACGATGTGCATCACGTTGGAATAGCGCTCGATGACCATCTTCTCGGTGAGCTGCACCGAGCCGGTCTGGCTGACCCGACCGACATCGTTGCGGCCGAGGTCGATCAGCATCAGGTGCTCGGCCAACTCCTTGGCGTCGGACAGCAGCTCCGCTTCCAGCGCGCGGTCGGCCTCTTCACTCGCTCCGCGCGGGCGGGTGCCGGCGATCGGCCGCACGGTGACCAGGCCGTCCTCGACGCGCACCAGCACTTCCGGCGAGCTGCCGACCACATGGAAGTCGCCGAAGTTGAAGAAATACATGTAGGGCGTCGGGTTGAAGCAGCGCAGCGCCCGATAGAGATCGATGGGCGCGGCCTGGAACGGGATCGACATGCGCTGGGAGATCACCACCTGCATGCAGTCGCCAGCCAGGATGTACTCCTTGATGCGCTCCACCGAACGCTCGTAGTCGTCACGGGTAAAGCTGGAACGAAATGCCGGCTCCTCGCTGTTCGACACGCACGGATCGACGCCCAGGCGCGGCGCTATCGGCTGACGCAGCTTCTCCCTCAAAGCGGCCAGGCGCGCCAGGCCCTGCTCGTAAGCGCCCTCCTCGGCCGGATCGACCAATACGATGGCGTGCAGCTTACCGGCGAGGTTGTCGAATACCACCACCGCATCGGACACCATCAGCAGGATATCCGGAGTGCCCAGCGGATCGGGGTTCGGGCAACTGGCGAGCTTCTTCTCGACATAGCGCACGCTGTCATAGCCGAAGTAACCGACGAGGCCGCCATTGAAACGCGGTAGGCCGGCAATCGGCGCCACCTGGTAGCGTTCCTTGAAGGTCTCGACGAACGCCAGCGGGTCTTCGCAATCGTGGCATTCCACCTCGACGCCGTCCTCGCTGAGGCTGGCGCGATGCCCCTGCACGCGTAGCACGCTGCGGCAGGGCAGGCCGATGATCGAGTAGCGCCCCCATTTCTCGCCGCCCTGCACGGATTCCAGCAGGTAGGAGTTGGGCGCATCGGCCAGTTTCAGGTAGAGGGACAGCGGCGTGTCGAAATCCGCCAGGGTTTCGAACGCCAGGGGAATGCGGTTATAGCCGGCAGCGGCTAAACGCAGGAATTCTTCGCGGGTCATGATCTGCCTCGTGGCATGCGGTAAACGGTCGATGTGCAAACGCGCCGGCGGGCCGGCCAGGGGAAGTCAGGCGCGCCAGCGCCAACGGGCCAGGGCCTTGATGACCTTCATCCAGAGTTTGCAGGTAACCACCACGATCGGATCTCTTCGGCGGGGGATGTGAAGACTCGGCCACACTAGCGCAGGCGCTGGACCGAATCAACCGCGGGCAGCAGTTGGCGTAGATCGTCCAGTACCCATTGCGGACCTTCCTCTTCGATGGGGCGGCCATGGTTGTAGCCATAGCTCAGGGCGACGCAGGGCACGCCAGCGGCCTTCGCGGCCTGCACGTCGTTGCGCGAATCACCGATGAACAGGGCATCCTGCGCTGGAACGCCGGCCAACTTGAGCACGTGCAGCAAGGCGGCCGGATCGGGCTTCTGCTGGGGCAAGGTATCGCCCCCGATTATCCAGCGGAAATACTCGCCCAGACCCTTCTCCGTCAGCAGCGGCGCCACGAAGCGCTCGGGCTTGTTGGTGATCAGTGCCATCGGTACGCCCTGCTCGTGCAACCAATCCAGGGCCTGAGTGACGCCGGGATAGACCACGGTCAGCGCATGGCCACCGGCGTAGGCTTCCATGAACAACGCCAGGGCGCGCTCGGCCAGGCCATCATCGACCGCCTGGTGATGCAGGCTGCCGGCCAGGGCGCGACGCACCAGCACCCGGGCGCCGTTACCGACCCATTCGCGCACCCGCTCGATGCCGGCTGGCGCTCGTCCCAATTGCAGCAACATGGCGTCCACCGCGGCAGCCAGGTCGGGAACCGAGTCCAGCAGGGTGCCGTCGAGGTCGAACATCACCAGCCGCGGCAGGCGACTGGCGAACGGCGGCTGCACGGCGCTCACGGGCGAGCCAGGGCCAGTTCGGCGCGCATCGCAGCGATCACCTCGGCATAGTCCGGGGCGTTGAAGATGGCCGAGCCGGCAACGAAGGTATCCGCGCCAGCGGCGGCGATCTCGCGAATGTTCTTCACGTTGACGCCGCCGTCGATTTCCAGGCGGATGTCACGGCCGCTGGCGTCGATCAGCGCGCGGGCTTCCCTGAGCTTGTCGAGGGTGCCGGGGATGAATTTCTGCCCGCCGAAGCCGGGGTTTACGCTCATCAGCAGCACCATGTCGACCTTGTCCATCACGTACTTGAGCGCATCCAGCGGCGTGGCCGGATTGAACACCAGACCCGCCTTGCAGCCGCCTTCGCGGATCAGCTGCAGGGAGCGGTCGATATGCTCGGACGCTTCCGGGTGGAAGGTGATATAGCTGGCGCCGGCCTCAATGAAGTCGCCAATGATGCGATCCACCGGCTTGACCATCAGGTGCACGTCGATCGGGGCGCTGATGCCGTACTTGCGCAGCGCCTGGCAGACCATCGGACCGATGGTCAGGTTGGGCACGTAATGGTTGTCCATCACATCGAAGTGCACGATATCGGCACCGGCGGCGAGCACCTTATCTACGTCCTCGCCCAGGCGGGCGAAGTCGGCGGAAAGAATCGACGGAGCAATGGCGAAAGGCTGCATGGCGACCTCGGGCAAGCAGGAAAGGCGCGCATTGTACCAGCCCCCACGGCCAGGGCGGCGCTCCACGCGCCTGACAAAGCCTTGCGGAAATGACTAAGCTGAGGCGGTTCGTCGCCGGAGAATGCACGATGTCCTGGTCTTACCGTCTGGTTCCACTCTGCCTGCTGCTCTGCAGCCTGCACCTCAATGCCGAAGAAGCCAACACGGCCGAGCCAGCCGCCGACGCGGCACCTGGCGAAGTCGAGCAGCCAGCCGAACGGCCGGCCCTGGAAGAGCGCAGCGAAGCCGATGCCCAAGCCTTGCAACGGCAGCTACCCAGCGGCGAACAGCAGCAGTTGAAAACCGCCGAGGAGACATTCCTGGCGCTCTGGTTGCCCGCCAACAGCGCCGAAGCCGACGGCGTGGTGATCCTGCTGCCGGGAGACGGCGAAACCCCGGACTGGCCCGAGGCCGTCGGCCCCTTGCGGCACAAGCTGCCGGATGCCAACTGGCAGACCCTGAGCCTGAACCTGCCCGACCCGCAGGAACCGCCGCTCCCGCAGGTGCCGCCGGGAGCCATCGCCGCGCCGCCCGAGACCGACGCCGCCAGCGAGACGAACAGTGCGCCTGAGGAGTCCGCCGCCGACGCGACAACTGACAGCGATACCGATACCGATACCGATACCGATACCGATACCGATACCGATACCGCCGATGCTGCCGCGGGTTCGGCCGAAGCGCCAGACACACCGCCGCCTGCGGCAGCGGCGACCCCGGAGGAGCAGCGCCTGGCCCATGCCAAGCGTGTATTGGCCCGCCTCCAGGCGGCGGTAGAGTTCGCCCGCCAGCAGCAAGCCAAGAGCATCGTGCTGCTCGGCCACGGCAGCGGTGCCTACTGGGCCGCCCGCTACCTGAGCGAAAACAAGCCGGCCGATGTCGACAACCTGTTGATCGTCGCGGCCGCCGAACCGGCCGGCTATGCGCCTCCCCTGGAAGAGCTGGTGCCCGCACTCAAGCTGGCCACCGGCGACTTCTATTACAAGGACCGCCAGGCCGACCGCGACGCCGCGCGCAAGCGGCTCAATGCCAGCAAGCGCCAGCAGCACCCTGCCTACGTGCAGGTGGCGATGAAAGCCCTGCCGGGCAACCGCGAGACGGAACAGGAGCAACTATTTCGCCGTATCCGCGGCTGGCTGACGCTGCATCCCCAGGCCAAGGCGCCCTAGCCCGGCACAGACTCAGCGAAAGCCTCGGCGCTCGCGGATCAGCCGGTAGGCGTTCTGCAGCTCGCGGGTCTTGTCGGTGGCTTCGCGCACCCGCACCGGGCTCGCGCCGGCACCGGCCAGCTTGTCGGGATGGTGCTGGCTGAGCAGCCGCCGGTAGGCGCGTTTGATCACCGCCGGCTCGCTGTCGGCACGCACGCCGAGCAGCCGCAACGCATCCTGGTAGTCACCGCCGGCGCTGCGAGCCAGAGGCCCCCGGCGCGGCGCGCACGCCTCGCCCAGAGCGCGCACCGTCGCCTCTTCCAGCCCCAGCCAGGCGCCCCATTGCATGATCAACTGACGCTCCGGTTCCGATACCCGGCCGTCGGCCCAGGCCATACGCCAGCAGGCGCGCATCAACGCCTGCGCGCCGTCGCTGCGCCGTCGCTGCGGACGCAACAGGCCGCGCAAGCCCTCCTGAGCCTCCTTGCCACGGGAAAAGGCATCGATGGCCCGGCGCTGCGCCGCTTCATCCAGACGCAGCTCGCGCATTTCCGCCCGCGCCTGCTGGATATGCGCCTCCAGCACCCGCCCCTCACTCTTGGCCAAGCGCCCAAGCAGCATGAACAGCAGCTCGTCGTCCGTCGGCAGCTGCACGCCGGACAGGCGCGCGCGCAGGCTGGCCCAGCCGCGCAGCCCGAGCCGCCGGTCCAGCACCTGCCCCAGCAAGGCACCGAGCAGCGCGCCGGGAATATGGGCCAGCAGCATTCCGGCCAGGGCACCCAGCACGGTCAACGGCCAGAACACCGCTAGCGACCCTCCGCCAGCAGGCGCTCGACGTCGGCAAGCCGCTCATGAGTCCCCACGTCCACCCAACGCCCGGCAAAGCGTTCACCACTGACCTGCCCCTGCGCCATGGCCGCGCGCAGCAGCGGAGCCAGCTTGAAGGCACCGGGCACGCAGCCGTCGAACAACTGCGGGTGCAGCACGGCGATGCCGCTGTAGGTCAGGCTCGGCGCGGCATCGTCGGCATCGTCGGCATCGTCGGCATCGTAGGCAGCCCGCACCCGTCCCCCGGCCAGGCGGAAATCTCCCTGCGGGTGGTGCTCGGGGTTATCCACCAGCACCACGTGGGCAAGCCCCTCGAGTGGACGGCGCAGGCTGGCAAACGGATAGTCCGTCCAGATATCGCCATTGACCAGCAGGAACGGCTGCTCGCCCAGCAGCGGCAGTGCGCGCAGGATGCCGCCGCCGGTTTCCAGTGGCTCGCCTTCGGCGGAGTAGCGAATTTTCACACCGAAGCGCGAGCCATCGCCGAGATACTCTTCGATCTGCTGGCCAAGCCAGGCGTGATTGACCACCAGCTCGGTGAACCCGGCGGCCGCCAGGGCGCGCACGTGATATTCGATCAACGGCACGCCTGCGGCACGGACCAGTGGCTTGGGCGTGTGCAGGGTCAGGGGGCGAAGCCGTTCACCCTTGCCCGCGGCAAGAATCATCGCCTTCATGCCGGGACGCCTTCGAACGACGGCAAGCCGGCCAGCAGGTCGCGCAACTCGGACAGCTCCGGGCGCCGCCGCAGTACCGCGTCGATATAAGCGAAGAAGCGCGGCACATCGCTCAGATACTTCGGCTTGCCGTCGCGATGGCAGATCCGCGCGAAGATGCCGATCACCTTGAGGTGGCGCTGCAGCCCCATCAGGTCGCTGGCCCGCAGGAACTCCTGCAGATCGTGCGGCACCGCTATGCCGGCATCGCGCGCCTGCTGCCAGTAACGCGTCAGCCAGCCCTGCGCACGTTCCTCGGGCCAACTGAGGAAGGCATCCTTGAACAACGAGGTGACGTCATAGCTGACCGGACCGTACACGGCGTCCTGGAAATCCAGCACACCGGGATTGGGGGTACTGGGCATCAGGTTGCGCGGCATATAGTCGCGATGCACCAGCACCTTCGGCTGGCCCAGGGCACTTTCCACCAACTGGTCGCAGATGCGCTGCCAGGCTGCCAACTGCGCCCCCTGCAACTCGATGCCCAGATGCCTGCGCAGGTACCAGTCGGGGAACAACTGCAGCTCCCGACGCAGCAAGGCGTCGTCATAGGCGGGCAAGCCATCGGTCAACGGCAACTGCTGAAAGGCCAGCAGGGCCCGGATTGCATCGTCGAACAGCGCGTCCGCATTGTCCGCATCGAGCACTTCCAAATAGGTCTGCCGGCCCAGATCGTCGAGCAACAGGAAGCCGCGCTCGAGGTCTGCGGCGAGGATACGCGGCACATGCACCCCGGCCTGGGCCAGCAATCCGGCGACCTTGACGAACGGACGGCAATCCTCCTGCGGTGGCGGCGCATCCATCAGGATCAGGCTGCGCTCACCGCCCTGCCAGCGGAAGTAGCGGCGGAAACTGGCGTCGCTGCTGGCCGGCGTCAGGCTGGCGGATGGCACCGCTCCCCAGCCCTCGGCGGCGAACAAAGTGGGCAACTGCTGGGCAAGCCAATCGTTGAGTTGTTGCAGGCGAACATCTACATCGGGCATTTCAAGGGTTCTCCGACGGCGCTAGCCGTTGCGCGGGTCATGCTTTATTATCCAGCATCTTTTTCAGCCCATCGAGAGGCGTGCGGCCGCAAGCGGCCGATGGCGCGCAGGAAGCCCGGATTAAAACAAGATGGCAGTAAGAATCCCCGCGTTTCGTAGAAAGTTCCCTCTGCTGATCACCGGCAGCCTGCTGGCAATGCAGCCCCTGGCCAGCCATGTGGTAGCCGCCGAGCAGTACGACTGCCAGCCATCCGCCACCGGCAGCTGGGCCTGCGCGCCCAAGTCCGCCTCCGCCGCGCTGCCGCCGCGCCCGGTGCACAGTGCCAGCGCTGTGAGCGCGGGCACCGGCACCGCCGCCGAGCAGGCTTCGGCCGGCCAGGCGGCCGCACCCAAGCTGGTGACCGAAAGCAAGGGCAAGGCGCTGGCTTCGCGCAGCGCCGACTTCAGCCATCTGGACTGGGTACCGCGCGACCAGCTCACCGCCGCGCAACTGGCAGAGGCTGGCCCCTACTGCGCCGGAGCCTATGTCGAGCCCAGCCGTCCGGGCATGTATGACGACACGCCGATGAGCGAAGCGCCCTTGTATGTCTCCGCCAAGGCTTCGCGCTATGAGCAGGAACAGCAGGTGGCCACCCTCGCCGGCGACGTGGTACTGCGTCAGGGCAGCATGCAGGTGGAAGCCAGCGAAGCCAACCTGCGCCAGGCGGAGAATCAGGGCGAGTTGGTCGGCAACGTCAGGTTGCGCGATCAGGGCGTGCTCATCGTCGGCGACCGCGCCGAGTTACAACTCGACAACGGCGAAGCCAAGGTCGAGAACGCCGAGTACGTGATGCACGGTGCCCACGCCCGCGGCAGCGCGCTCTACGCCAAGCGCGAAGAGACCGCGATCATCCGCCTCAAGGACGGTACCTATACCCGTTGCGAACCGGGCGAAAACACCTGGCACCTGAAGGGCAACAACATCAAGCTGAACCCGGCCACCGGCTTCGGCACCGCGACCAACGTTACCCTGCGGGTGAAAGATATCCCGGTGTTCTACACACCCTATATCTACTTCCCGATCGACGATCGCCGCCAATCCGGCTTCCTTGCCCCGAGCATCAGCACCAGTGCCGATACCGGCTTCACCCTGGTCACGCCGTACTACTTCAACCTGGCACCGAACTACGATGCCACTCTCTATCCGCATCTGATGACCGAGCGCGGATTGCTGCTGGAAGGCGAGTTCCGCTACCTGACCAAGAGCAGCGAGGGCCAGTTCAGCGCCGCCTACCTGGACGACAGCGACGACGAGCGCAAGGACCAGCCGAAGTACGAGGACCAGCGCTATCTCTATAGCTGGCAGCACAAGGGCGGTCTGAATTCGCGCCTGCTGGCCGATGTTGACTACACCGACATCAGCGACCCCTACTACTTCCAGGACCTGGATACCGACCTGGACGTCAGCAACCAGACCTTCGTCGACCAGCGCGGCACCCTGACCTACCGCGGCGACAGCTACACCGCCGCGCTCAACCTGCATGCCTACGAACTGGCCACCGTTACCGACGTCAGCCCCTACGAGCGACTGCCGCAGCTGACCCTCAACGGCAAGTTGCCCTTCCAGCCGGCGGGCCTGAACTTCACCTACCAGACCGAATACGTGAACTTCGAGCGCGACCTCGACGAATACGTCTTCGAAGGCACGCCCAGTCCGGACAGCCGCCTGCGCGGCCTGACCCGCGCGGACGGCGAGCGCCTGCACCTGGAGCCGGGCATCAGCCTGCCGCTGAACTGGAGCTGGGGCTTCTTCAAGCCGACGCTGAAGTACCTTTACACCGAGTATCAGCTGGATCTCGACCAGACCGGCAAGAATACCCTGGCCGCCGGGCAGAGCTTCCACAGCAGCCAGGACCGCGGCCTGCCGCTGGTCAGCCTGGACAGCGGCCTGTACTTCGACCGCGACACGACGCTGTTCGGCAACGCCTTCCGCCAGACTCTGGAACCGCGCGCGCATTATCTCTACGTGCCCTACCGCGACCAGTCGGACCTGCCGGTCTTCGATACAGGCGAGAACACCTTCAGCTATGCCTCGCTGTGGCGTGAAAACCGCTTCTCCGGCAAGGACCGCATCGGCGATGCCAACCAGTTGTCGCTGGGCGCCACCAGTCGCTTCGTCGAGCCGAACGGCTTCGAGCGGGCCCGCTTCGGCGCCGGCCAGATCTTCTATTTCGCCGACCGCCGCGTGCAGTTGCCCGGCATCGACGTGGAAGAAAGTGCTTCTACCTCGCCTTACGTGTTCACTGGCCAGTATCGTTTCAACCGCGACTGGCGCGTCAACGGCGACCTGATCCAGAACCGCGACCTCGGCGAAACCAGCTCCGGCAGCCTGATGTTCCATTACCAGCCGGAAGCCGAGCCGGGCAAGATCATCAATGCCGGCTATCGCTACCGCAACGACACCAAGCGCTTCAACCCGCGCACTGGCGAGTTCGAGTTCGGCGGCGAGGAGTACAAGATCGACCAGCACGACTTCTCGGTGATCTGGCCGATCGTGCCGCAGTGGAGCGCCATCGCGCGCTGGCAGTTCGACTATAACCAGAGTCGCACCCTTGAAGCCTTCGGCGGCTTCGAATACGACAGCTGCTGCTGGAAGCTGCGCCTGATCAATCGCTACTGGGTCGAGTACGACGAATTCGACCTGAACCGCGACGAAGAGGCCGATCGTGGCATCTTCCTGCAGATCGTGCTCAAAGGCCTCGGTGGGATCGTGGGCAACAAGGTGGACTCTTTCCTCGACCAAGGCATTCAAGGTTATCGTGAACGTGAAGACCAAGCTTTCTAACTGCCTGCGCCCGCTGCTGTTGGGCGCACTCCTTCTCGGCACCGCGGCCCAGGCCGAGGTGCGTCCGCTGGACCGTGTAGTGGCCATCGTCGATAACGACGTGATCATGCAGAGCCAACTGGACCAGCGCCTGCAGGAGGTCCAGCAAACCATCGCCAAGCGTGGCGCGGCGCTGCCCCCAGAGCACGTGTTGAGCCAACAGGTCCTGGAACGGCTGATCATCGAGAACATCCAGCTGCAGATCGGCGAGCGCTCCGGCATTCGCATCACCGACGAAGAACTCAACCAGGCCCTCGGCACCATTGCCCAGCGCAACGGCATGAGCCTCGAGCAGTTCCGCGCCGCGCTGAAGCAGGACGGCCTGTCCTTCGACGAAGCCCGCGACCAGGTGCGCCGCGAAATGATCATCAGCCGCGTGCGCCAGCGCCGCGTCGCCGAGCGCATCCAGGTCACCGACCAGGAAGTGCAGAACTTCCTCGCCTCCGACATGGGCAAGATGCAGCTCTCCGAGGAGTTCCGCCTGGCCAACATCCTCATCCCGGTACCGGAAGGCTCGTCCGCCGACGCCATCCAGGCGGCCGACCGCCAGGCCCAGGAGATCTACCAGCAACTGCGCCAGGGCGCCGACTTCGCCCAGTTGGCGATCGCGCGCTCGGCCAGCGAAACCGCGCTGGAAGGTGGCGAGATGGGCTGGCGCAAGGCCGCGCAACTGCCGCCGCCGTTCGACAGCATGCTCGGCAGCATGAGCGTGGGTGACGTTACCGAACCTGTGCGCACCCCTGGCGGCTTCATCATCCTCAAGCTGCAGGACAAGCGTGGCGGCGACAGCCAGGTGCGCGACGAAGTGCACGTGCGCCATATCCTGATCAAGCCCAGCGAGATTCGCAGCGAAGCCGAGACCAAGCGCCTGATCGAGCGCCTGTACGAGCGCCTGAAGTCCGGCGAAGACTTCGCCGAGCTGGCGAAGAACTTCTCGGAAGACCCGGGCTCGGCGCTCAACGGCGGCGACCTCAACTGGATCGATCCGAACGCGCTGGTACCGGAGTTCCGCCAGGTGATGGCCAACACCGCCGCCGGCGAGCTGTCCAAGCCATTCAAGAGCCCCTACGGCTGGCATGTGCTGGAAGTACTCGGCCGCCGCGCCACCGATAGCAGCGCGCAGTTCCGCGAGCAGCAGGCGCTGAACGTACTGCGCAACCGCAAGTACGACGAGGAGCTACAGACCTGGCTGCGGCAGATTCGCGACGAAGCCTACGTCGAGATCAAGCTGTAACAATCCATCGAACGGACAAGCCCGGCCTCGCGCCGGGCTTTTTCGTTATAGGCGCAGGCGGCGTAAACTAGCGGGCCTTTACCGGCGCAGCCAAGTGAGACCTGTCCATGAGCATGACCCGCCCATTTGCACTGACTCCCGGCGAACCGGCCGGCATTGGTCCCGATCTGTGCCTGCTGCTCGCCGGCAATACCCAGCCTCATCCCCTAGTCGCCATCGCCAGCCGCGACCTGCTCCAGGAGCGCGCCGCGCAACTCGGGCTTGCCGTGCGATTGATCGCGGTCATTCCGGAAGACTGGCCGTGCGCTCCTGCAGATGCCGGCAACCTGTATGTCTGGGATACCCCGCTGCATGCGCCGGTAACGCCGGGACGGCTCGACCCGGCCAACGCCGGCTATGTGCTGGAAACCCTGACCCGCGCTGGCCAGGGCTGCCTCGACGGGCACTTTGCCGGAATGATCACCGCGCCCGTGCACAAAGGTGTGATCAATGAAGCCGGCATCGCGTTTTCCGGCCATACCGAATTCCTCGCCGAGCTGACCCGGACCACCCAGGTGGTGATGATGCTGGCCACCCGCGGCCTGCGTGTGGCCCTGGTGACCACCCACCTGCCCCTGAAGGATGTCGCCGCAGCGATTACCACCGAGCGCCTGCAACGGGTCGCGCGAATCCTGCATGCGGACCTGCGCGACAAGTTCGGCATCGCTCGGCCGCGCATCCTGGTGTGCGGCCTCAACCCTCACGCGGGCGAAGGCGGCCATCTCGGCCGCGAGGAAATCGAGGTCATCGAACCGGCGCTGGACGACCTGCGCAGCGAGGGACTCGATCTGGTCGGCCCACTGCCGGCCGATACGCTGTTCACGCCGAAGCATCTCGACCACTGCGACGCGGTGCTGGCGATGTACCACGACCAGGGCTTGCCGGTGCTCAAGTACAAGGGTTTCGGCGCGGCGGTCAACGTCACCCTGGGCCTGCCGATCATCCGCACCTCGGTCGACCATGGTACCGCCCTGGACCTGGCCGGCACCGGACGGGTCGATTGCGGCAGCCTCGAAGTCGCCCTGGAAACCGCCTATCAGATGGCCTCCAGCCGCGCCTGAGGCCGGGCGGGATGCCGGTCTCGGTCCCAACTGGTAAGCTGCGCACCTTTGCATTTTCTGCTTCGGCTGCCGGCCCCGCCCGCCGCTCGAAGCTTGGAGCCTTCTTCGTGTCAGAGCCTTACCAACACCGCGCGCGCAAACGCTTCGGCCAGAACTTCCTGCATGACGCCGGGGTGATTCACCGCATCCTGCGCGCCATCCACGCCCGCGACGGCGAGCGCCTGCTGGAGATCGGTCCCGGTCAGGGTGCGCTCACCGAAGGCCTGCTGGGCAGCGGCGCCCGTCTCGACGTGATCGAGCTGGATCTCGACCTGATTCCCTTGCTCAAGCTGAAGTTTGGCCTCGAGCCCAACTTCCACCTGCACCAGGGCGATGCGCTGAAGTTCGACTTCGCCACGCTCGGCGCCGAACCCCACAGCCTGCGGGTGGTCGGCAACCTGCCCTACAACATCTCCACCCCGCTGATCTTCCACCTGCTGGAGCACGCCGGGCTGATCCGCGACATGCACTTCATGCTGCAAAAGGAAGTGGTCGAACGCCTCGCCGCGCAGCCGGGCGGCGGCGACTGGGGGCGTCTGTCGATCATGGTGCAGTACCACTGCCGCGTGGAGCACCTGTTCAACGTCGGCCCCGGCGCCTTCAACCCGCCGCCGAAGGTGGACTCGGCCATCGTGCGATTGGTGCCCCACGAGGTATTGCCGCATCCGGCCAAGGACGCCCGTCAACTGGAGCGCGTTGTGCGCGAGGCCTTCAACCAGCGGCGCAAGACCCTGCGCAATACCCTCAAGGGCCTGCTGTCCGCTGCGGACATCGAGGCCGCCGGCGTCGACGGCAGCCTGCGTCCGGAACAACTGGACCTCGCCGCTTTCGTACGCTTGGCCGATACCCTCGCCGGGCAGACAAGCACCGCCTGAGACCCTAGACTGAACTTCCGTTTGGCGAGTCCCGCTCAATGTCCGACCCCCGTTATCAGATCGATGTCAGCGTCGTCACCCGGTTCCTGCCGGAGCAGTCGCAGCCGGAGCAGAACCGGTTCGCCTTCGCCTACACCGTGACCATATCCAACAACGGCCAGCTGCCCGCCAAGCTGCGGTCGCGTCACTGGCTGATCACCGATGGCGACGGTCGCGTTCAGGAAGTCCGCGGTGCCGGCGTGGTCGGCCAACAGCCGCTGATCGCGCCCGGCCATAGCCACACCTACAGCAGCGGTACCGTACTGGCGAGCCGGGTTGGCACCATGCAGGGCAGTTACCAGATGATCGCCGAGGACGGCAAGCGCTTCGACGCGATCATTGCGCCGTTCCGTCTGGCTGTGCCGGGGGCGCTGCACTGATGAGCCTGTATGCCGTCGGCGACCTGCAAGGCTGCCTGGAACCGCTCAAGTGCCTGCTGGAGCGGGTGGCGTTCGACCCGGCCAGGGACCACTTGTGGCTGGTCGGCGATCTGGTCAACCGCGGCCCGCAGTCGCTGGAAACCCTGCGCTTCCTCTATGCCATGCGCGACTCGCTGACCTGCGTGCTGGGCAACCATGACCTCCATCTGCTGGCGGCGGCGCACAATATCGAGCGACTGAAAAAGCACGACACCCTGCAGGAAATCCTCGACGCCCCCGACCGCGGCGATCTGCTCGACTGGCTGCGCCGGCAAAAGCTGCTGCACTACGACGCCGAGCGCGACGTCGCCATGGTGCATGCCGGCATTCCGCCGCAATGGACGCTGAAGAAGGCGCTCAAGCTCGCCGCAGAGGTCGAGGAAGCCCTGCGCGACGACGCCCGCCTGCCGCTGTTCCTCGATGGCATGTACGGCAACGAACCCGCCAAGTGGAGCAAGGACCTGCATGGGGTGACCCGTCTGCGGGTGATCACCAACTACTTCACGCGCATGCGCTTCTGCACTGCCGACGGCACCCTGGACCTCAAGCACAAGGAGGGCGCCGATGCCGCACCGCCGGGTTTCGCCCCCTGGTTCAGCTACCCACAGCGCAAGACCCGCGGCCACAAGCTGATCTTCGGCCACTGGGCCGCCCTCGAGGGGCGCTGCAGCGAGCCGGACATCCATGCCCTGGATAGCGGCTGCGTGTGGGGCGGCGCCATGACCCTGTTGAACGTCGATAGCGGCGAGATGCATCGCTGCGCCTGCGCGCCCCAGCGCTGAGCCGACGCCCCCTCGAATCCCAAAGGTGAACCCCATGAGCGAATTCCAGCGCATCCCCCCCGCCCAGGCCCAGCAACTTCGCCAACAGGGCGCCGTGATCGTGGATATCCGCGACCCGCAGAGCTTCGCCCTCGGGCATATCCGCGGCTCCCAGCACCTGGACAACCACTCCCTGGCCGACTTCATCGCCAAGGCGGACTTCGACCATCCGCTGATCGTCACCTGCTATCACGGCAACTCCAGCCAGAACGCGGCGGCCTATCTGGCCCACCAGGGCTTCGCCGACGTCTATAGCCTGGATGGCGGCTTCGAACTCTGGCGCGCCACCTATCCCGACGACGTCGATAGCACGCCGCTCGAGTAAGCCACTCGCAGCCGAAGCACAACAACCGGTTGCTGCGCTCCCCCCGGACCGGCAGGCTAGAGCCTGCGGCGGCCAGGCGCCGAGCGCCCGTTCTCCAGCGTCAAATTATTTTCCTGCCGGCGCGCCGCGCCAGCCCTGGCTTTGCGCGCTCCGCGCCCGTGGATCGTGCCGGTTTGTTACAGACTGGCCCTTGATCTCCCGGATTCCGAACTATCCTTACCCTCAGGCCATCCAACTAAGGCAAAGCCGGCCCACCGGCTTCCGGGCCCACGGTAAGCGACCTTTAGGTGTTTTGGGGGATCTTCGTCGGCAGACGCATCTGCTGCTCGCCAGCAATCCGTACGACCGATCCCTCGCCCGGCTCCGAGCATCGACCGAGGTGACGTCATGAGTATCTTCAGCCACTTCCAACAACGCTTCGAAACCACTCGCCAGGAAGAATATTCCCTGCAGGAATATCTCGACCTGTGCAAACAGGACCGCAGCGTCTACGCCACCGCCGCCGAACGCATCCTGATGGCCATCGGCGAACCCGAACTGCTGGACACATCGACCGACCCGCGGCTGTCGCGGATCTTCTCCAACAAGGTGATCCGCCGCTACCCGGCCTTCGCCGACTTCCACGGCATGGAAGAGTGCATCGACCAGATCGTCTCGTTCTTCCGCCACGCCGCGCAGGGGCTGGAAGAGAAGAAACAGATTCTCTACCTGCTCGGTCCGGTCGGCGGCGGCAAGTCGTCGCTGGCGGAAAAACTCAAGCAACTGATCGAGAAAGTACCCTTCTATGCAATCAAGGGCTCGCCGGTGTTCGAATCGCCCCTGGGGCTGTTCAACGCCGACGAGGATGGCGCCATCCTCGAAGAGGACTTCGGCATCCCGCGGCGCTACCTGGCCAGCATCATGTCGCCCTGGGCGACCAAGCGCCTGACCGAGTTCGGCGGCGACATCAGCCAGTTCCGCGTGGTCAAGCTGTACCCGTCGATCCTCAACCAGATCGCCGTGGCCAAGACCGAGCCGGGCGACGAGAACAACCAGGACATCTCCGCGCTGGTCGGCAAGGTGGACATCCGCAAGCTGGAGGAATACCCGCAGAACGACGCCGATGCCTACAGCTACTCGGGCGCCCTGTGTCGGGCCAACCAGGGTCTGATGGAATTCGTCGAGATGTTCAAGGCGCCGATCAAGGTGCTGCACCCGCTGCTGACCGCCACCCAGGAGGGCAACTACAACAGTACAGAGGGCCTGGGCGCGATTCCCTTCAACGGCATCCTGCTGGCGCACTCCAACGAATCGGAATGGCACAGCTTCCGCAACAACAAGAACAACGAGGCATTCATCGACCGCATCTACATCGTCAAGGTGCCCTACTGCCTGCGGGTGACCGACGAGATCAAGATCTACGACAAGCTGCTGTTCAACAGCTCGCTGTCCAAGGCCCACTGCGCACCGGATACGCTGAAGATGCTCGCCCAATTTTCCGTGCTCAGCCGCCTGAAGGAGCCGGACAACTCCAACATCTATTCGAAGATGCGCGTGTATGACGGCGAGAACCTCAAGGACACCGATCCCAAGGCCAAGTCGATCCAGGAATACCGCGACAACGCCGGCGTCGACGAGGGTATGAACGGCCTGTCGACCCGCTTTGCCTTCAAGATCCTGTCCAAGGTGTTCAACTTCGACCCCCACGAGGTCGCCGCCAACCCGGTGCACCTGCTGTATGTGCTGGAACAGCAGATCGAGCAGGAGCAGTTCCCGCCGGAAACCCGCGAGCGCTACCTGCGCTACATCAAGGAATACCTCGCACCGCGCTACATCGAGTTCATCGGCAAGGAGATCCAGACCGCCTACCTGGAGTCCTACAGCGAATACGGCCAGAACATCTTCGACCGCTACGTGCTGTACGCCGACTTCTGGATCCAGGACCAGGAGTACCGCGACCCGGAAACCGGCGAGATCCTCAACCGCGTGGCCCTCAACGAGGAGCTGGAGAAGATCGAGAAGCCCGCTGGCATCAGCAACCCGAAGGACTTCCGCAACGAGATCGTCAACTTCGTACTGCGCGCCCGTGCCAACAACAACGGCAAGAACCCGACCTGGCTCAGCTACGAGAAGCTGCGGGTAGTCATCGAGAAGAAGATGTTCTCCAACACCGAGGACCTGCTGCCGGTCATCAGCTTCAACGCCAAGGCGAGCAAGGAGGATCAACAGAAGCACAACGACTTCGTCAAACGCATGGTCGAGCGCGGCTACACCGAGAAGCAGGTCCGACTGCTCTCCGAATGGTATCTGCGGGTGCGGAAGTCGCAGTGAGGCGGCCTAGGGTTTCACTCGGCGAGCGAAGGGCCGTTGCGTCCTTCGCCCGCCTGAAGCCCCGTGCCGCCTAGAACCTGCAGCCGCCCGGAGGGCCCCTATGAGCTACGTGATCGACCGACGCCTGAACGGCAAGAACAAGAGCACGGTGAACCGCCAGCGCTTCCTGCGGCGCTACCGTGACCACATCAAGAAGGCGGTGGAAGAAGCCGTCAGCCGGCGCTCCATCACCGACATGGAACACGGCGAGCAGATCAGCATTCCCGGCCGCGATATCGACGAGCCGATCCTGCACCACGGCCGCGGCGGCAAGCAGACCATCGTGCATCCCGGCAACAAGGAGTTCACCGCCGGCGAACGCATTCCCCGCCCCTCCGGTGGCGGCGGCGGACGCGGTGGCGGCAAGGCCAGCAACAGCGGCGAGGGCATGGACGACTTTGTGTTCCAGATCACCCAGGAGGAATTCCTCGACTTCATGTTCGAGGACCTGGAACTGCCGAACCTGATCAAGCGCCACCTGACCGGCAGCGACACCTTCAAGACCGTGCGCGCCGGCATCAGCAACGACGGCAACCCGTCGCGCATCAACATCGTGCGCACCCTGCGCTCGGCCCATGCCCGCCGCATCGCCCTGTCCGGCTCCAGCCGCGCCAAGCTGAAGGCCAGCGAGCGCGAGCTGGAACGCCTGAGACTGGAGGAGCCGGATAACTTCGGCGACATCCAGGAGCTGGAAGCGGAAGTCGCCAAGCTGCGGGCGCGCATCAAACGCGTGCCCTTTCTCGATACCTTCGACCTCAAGTACAACCTGCTGGTCAAGCAGCCCAACCCCAGCTCCAAGGCGGTGATGTTCTGCCTGATGGACGTTTCCGGCTCCATGACCCAGGCGACCAAGGACATCGCCAAGCGCTTCTTCATCCTGCTGTACCTGTTCCTCAAGCGGAACTACGACAAGATCGACGTCGTATTCATCCGCCACCACACCAGCGCACGCGAGGTGGACGAGGAAGAATTCTTCTACTCCCGGGAAACCGGGGGCACCATCGTCTCCAGCGCTCTGAAGCTGATGCAGGAAATCATGGCCGAGCGCTATCCCACCAACGAGTGGAACATCTACGGCGCCCAGGCTTCCGATGGCGACAACTGGAACGACGACTCACCGATCTGCCGCGACATCCTGATCAAGCAGATCATGCCGTTCATGCAGTACTACACCTACGTGGAAATCACCCCGCGCGAGCACCAGGCCCTGTGGTTCGAATACGAGCAGGTGCGCGAAGCCTTCGAGGACACCTTCGCCCAGCAACAGCTGGTGTCCGCCGGCGATATCTACCCGGTGTTCCGCGAACTGTTCCAGCGGAGGATCGCGACATGACACCCCGCGCACGCAAGAACCAGCCGATTTCCACCGGCTCGGAATGGACCTTCGACCTGGTCCGTACCTATGACCGGGAAATCGCCCGTATCGCCGAGCGCTATGCCCTCGACACCTATCCCAACCAGATCGAAGTGATCACCGCCGAGCAGATGATGGATGCCTATGCCTCGGTCGGCATGCCGCTGGGCTACCATCACTGGTCCTACGGCAAGCACTTCCTGGCCACCGAGAAGGGCTACAAGCGCGGGCAAATGGGCCTAGCCTACGAGATCGTGATCAACTCCGATCCCTGCATCGCCTACCTGATGGAAGAAAACACCATGTGCATGCAGGCACTGGTGATCGCCCATGCCTGCTATGGGCACAACAGTTTCTTCAAGGGCAACTACCTGTTCCGCACCTGGACCGACGCCAGCTCGATCATCGACTACCTGGTGTTCGCCAAGCAGTACATCATGCAGTGCGAAGAACGCCACGGCATCGATGCGGTGGAAGACCTGCTGGACTCCTGCCATGCCCTGATGAACTACGGGGTCGATCGCTACAAGCGCCCCTACCCGATTTCCGCCGAGGAAGAACGGCGCCGGCAAAAGGATCGCGAAGAGCACCTGCAGAAGCAGGTCAACGATCTCTGGCGCACGATTCCCAAGGGCAGCGGCAAGCGCGACGAACACGATAACAAGCGTTTCCCGGCCGAACCGCAGGAAAACATCCTCTATTTCCTGGAAAAGCACGCGCCACTGCTGGAGCCCTGGCAGCGCGAGGTGATCCGTATCGTGCGCAAGATCGCCCAGTACTTCTACCCGCAACGCCAGACGCAGGTGATGAACGAGGGCTGGGCCAGTTTCTGGCACTACACGCTGATCAACGACCTGTACGACGAAGGCCTGGTCACCGACGGCTTCATGATGGAGTTCCTGCAGTACCACACCAGCGTGATCTACCAGCCGGCGTTCGACAGCCCCTACTACAGCGGCATCAACCCCTACACCCTCGGCTTCTCGATGTACCGCGACATCCGCCGCATCTGCGAGAGCCCCACCGAGGAGGACAAGCGCTGGTTCCCGGACATTGCCGGCAGCGACTGGCTGTCCACGCTCAAGTTCGCCATGAAGAGCTTCAAGGACGAGAGCTTTATCCTGCAGTTCCTCTCGCCCAAGGTAATTCGCGACCTCAAGCTGTTCAGCATTCTCGACGACGATCAGAAGGACGAATTGCTGGTTTCGGCCATTCACGACGAAAGCGGCTACCGCACGATCCGCGAGCTGCTGGCCTCGCAGTACAACCTCGGCAACCGCGAGCCCAACGTGCAGATCTGGAGCATCGACCGCCGGGGCGACCGTTCCCTGACCCTGCGCCACCAACAGCACGACCGCAAACCGCTGGGCGAGTCCACCGAGGAAGTGCTCAAGCACCTCCATCGCCTGTGGGGCTTCGATGTGCACCTGGAAACCCTGCAGGGCGACAAGGTCGTCGGCACCCAGCATGTGCCGCCGCGCAATGAACAGGAGGGCGACAGCGACTACCCACGCCTGGACCTCGCCATCCCGCCGATCTGAGCCGGCTCACTCTGCAGGAGCGGGCAGAACCCGCGAGCAAGACAGCGGCCGGCCTGCCCACCTCAGTACCAGGGCACCCAAAGCAGCCATGTTGCCCGCCGCTCGGCCTGCGGTAACCGCGTCACCCGGCGAGCTGCCGTGGGTCAATAGCATCACCGCGCCAGCCCGCTACACTCGAAAGACGATCCGGTAAGCGACGAGAAGTAACCATGCCACGATTGCCGGCCATCCTCCTGCTGTGCCTGACATGCTGGGCAGCAGGAGCGGCAGCCCTGGAGCTGACCGAGCAGGAGCGTGCCTGGCTCGCCGAACACCGCGTACTGCGCCTGGGCGTCGATGCCTCCTGGCCGCCGTTCGAATTCCGTGATGCACAGGGGCGCTACCAAGGCCTGGCCGCCGACTATGTGGCCCTGATCGAGAAGCGACTGGGCGTGCGCATGCAGCCGATCGAGCCGAGCAGCTGGAGCGACGTGCTGGCGCGGGCCAAGGCTGGCGATATCCATCTGCTGCCCGGCGTGATGTCGACCCCGGAAAGGCAGACCTACCTGACGTTCACCCGCCCCTACCTCGACTTTCCCATCGTCATCCTCGCCCGGGGCGACGGCCCGCAGCCACGCAACCTGAAGCAGCTGTACGGCCTGAAGATCGCGGTGGTCAAGGACTACGCCCCCCATGAACTGTTGCGCAGCCACCACCCCGATCTCAATCTCATGCCCCTGCCCAGCGTCGCCGCCGCGCTGCAGGCAGTAGCCACGGGCCAGGCGGACGCCATGGTCGGCGACCTCGCCTCCAGCGTCTGGAACATTCGCGAACTCAAGCTGGAAGGGCTGTTCGTCAGCGGCGAGACGTCCTATCGCTACCAACTGGCGATGGCTGCGCCGAAAGGTCAGACGATATTGATCGGCATTCTCGACAAGCTGTTCGCCGAAATCGGCAGCAGCGAGGCCGCCGCCCTGCAGGAGCACTGGGTAGGCGGCGTACTGGACCGGCGCGAACGCTGGCGCACGCTGCTGCTCTACGGCGTGCCAGGCCTGCTGGTAGCGCTCGTCGTGCTGGGCACGGTGCTGGTCATCAACGGCCGGCTGCGCGCCGAAATGGCCAGCCGCATCGCCCTGGAACAGGAGCTGCGCGGCAGCGAGGCCCACTACCGCGGCCTGGTGGAAAGCCTCGGTGCCATCGCCTGGGAAGCGAATGCCTCCAGCTTCACCTACACCTATGTCTCGCCCCATGCCGCCAAGCTGCTCGGCTACCCACAGGAAGCCTGGCTGCGCCCGGATTTCTGGCGCAGCAACCTGCACCCGGAGGACGCCGAGTCGGTCGAGCGCTACGCCCGCGAAGCCACCGACGCCGGCCGCGACCATACGCTCAATTACCGCATGCTGGCGAACGACGGGCGGGTGGTGTGGATCCACGACATCGTCACGCTGGTACGCCAGGGCGGCGAACTGCTGTTACGTGGGCTGATGATCGACGTCAGCGAAGCCAAGCAGACCGAGCAGGCCCTTCGCCTGTCGGAGCAGAAGTTCGCCTCGGTGTTTCATCACTGCCCCGACATCTTCGTCATTGCCCGCCGCGAGGACGGCAGGTTGCTGGCGGTGAACCAGACCTTCGAGCGACGCCTCGGCATTCCCGCCGCCGAGGCCATCGGCAAGACGGCGACCGAGCTGAACATCTGGGGAATTCCCGGCAGCGGGCCGAACGTGTTGCTTACCCTGCAGCAGGGCACCCTGCACAACCTGGAGCTGCCGTTCCGCCGGCGCGACGGCCAGCTGTTCACCGGGCTGATTTCCGCACAGCCGGTGCAGCTCGACGAAACCCCGGCCATGGTGGTCGTGGTGCGCGACATCAGCCAACTGAAGGAAGCCGAGCAGCAGCTGCAGGTCTCCGAGGAGAAGTTCGCCAAGGCCTTCCACGCCTCCCCTGACGGCTTGCTCATCACCCGCCTGAGCGATGGCATGTTGATCGAGGCGAACGAGGGTTTCACCCGCATTACCGGCTACGCCATGCCGGAAGCAGCGCAGCGCTCGACCATGGACCTGAGCATCTGGGCCGACCCCGAGGATCGCCGGCGGCTCGTCGAACTGATCCGACAACAGGGCAGCGCGCGGGACTTCCGCGCGCCGATCCGCACCCGGGACGGCCGGTTGCGCCTGTGCGAGCTGTCCGCGCAGCCGATCCAGATTGGCGGCGAAACCTGCATGCTGACCATCGCCCGCGACATCACCGAGCGCCAACAGATGCAGGAAAAGCTCCTGCAAGCCGCCACGGTGTTCGAAAGCACCGTCGAAGGCGTGATGATCACCGACCTGCAGCAACGCATCTGCGCAGTGAACCGTGCCTTCAGCGAGATCACCGGCTACGGCGAGGACGAAGCCCTCGGCCAGACGCCGCGCCTGCTCGGCTCCGGACGCCACGACAGCGCCTTCTTCGCCGCCATGTGGCATCGCCTCGCGGCCGACGGCCACTGGCAGGGTGAAATCTGGAACCAGCGCAAGAACGGCGAAGCCTATCCGTGCTGGCTGACGATCAGCGCCGTGCGCAACGACGACGAACAGATCACCCACTTCGTCGGCGTCTTCGCCGACATCTCCACGCTCAAGCACGCCCAGGCCAGGCTCGACTACCAGGCCCACCACGACCCCCTGACCGGCCTGCCCAACCGCCTGCTATTCGAGGCGCGCCTGCGCACCGCCCTCGCCGACGAACCCCAGGGCGCCGTGCTGTTCCTCGACCTCGACCGCTTCAAGCACATCAACGACAGCCTGGGCCACCCGGTCGGCGACCTGCTGCTCAAAGGCATCGCCCAGCGGTTGAAGGACCAACTGCGCGATATCGACACGGTGGCCCGCCTCGGCGGAGACGAATTCATCATTCTGCTGCCCGGCCTGCATGCCCCCCAGGACGCCGAACACGTCGCCAACAAATTGCTCGACTGTTTCGCCGCACCCTTCCAGGCCGAGGATCATGAGTTCTTCATCAGCGCCAGCATCGGCGTCAGCCTCTATCCCCGTGACGGCAGCGATGTGGCGACCCTGGTGAAAAACGCCGACGCCGCCATGTACCGCTCCAAGGCCAACGGCCGCAACCGCGTCGAACTCTACACCCGCGACCTGACCTTCCAGGCCAACGAGCGCATGGCCCTGGAGCACGAACTGCGCCGCGCCCTGGAGCGCAACGAACTAAGCCTCTACTACCAGCCAAAGCTGTGCCTGACCGAGCAGACCCTGGTGGGCGCCGAGGCCCTGCTGCGCTGGCACCACCCGCTGTTCGGCGAAATCCCACCGGACCGTTTCATCCCCCTGGCCGAAGAGACCGGGCTGATACTGCCGCTGGGCGACTGGGTGCTCAAGCAAGCCTGCCAGCAGATGCGCACCTGGCAGGACTGCCACGCCCCGTTCGGTCCGCTGTCGGTCAACCTGTCCGGCATGCAGCTACGCCAACCTCAGCTGGCCGATGCCATCCACGCACTGCTCGACGAATCGGGCCTGGAGCCAGCGCGCCTGCAGCTGGAAATCACCGAAAACTTCATCATGAACCAGGCCGAAACCGCCCTGGCGATCCTCCACCAGCTCAAGGCCCTCGGCGTGCAACTGGCCATCGACGACTTCGGCACCGGCTACTCCTCGCTCAGCTACCTCAAGCGCCTGCCACTGGACATCCTCAAGATCGACCAGTCCTTCGTCCGCGGCCTGCCCGACGACCCTCACGACGCCGCCATCGCCCGCGCCATCATCGCCCTCGGCCGCAGCATGCAGCTCTCGGTCATCGCCGAAGGCGTCGAAACAAAGGCCCAGGAACAGTTCCTGGCGGCGGAAGGCTGCGAACAGATCCAGGGCTTCGTGTTCAGCCGCCCGCTGCCAGCGGAAACCTTTGCCAAGCGCTTCCTGAAGCCACGGCATTCGGTTGGCGCAACGGAAACGGCGCCGGTATAATCCCGCCTCCTTCTGAGGGCCTATAGCTCAGTTGGTTAGAGCAGAGGACTCATAATCCTTTGGTCCACGGTTCGAGTCCGTGTGGGCCCACCACCTTCAAAGCCGTGCACTGCGCGTTTTTTTCATGGGCGATGGAAGCCTCAACGCTTGGCAATGATACGGGGAGCAAGGACAGACCACGGTTTCCGTGAGCAACAACGCGCCCCAAACGCCACTTCAAAGGTGCGCTCATTACCCAAAGCTCTGCGCAAATGGCTCAGCACACCGCCTGATCGCAGCAGTCACCTGCGGCGCCTGCTCCGTCAGCTCGGCAAAGCGATTCAGCACCCGCTCCAGTGCTGCCAGCTGCCCGCGAATCACTCCCTCTGGCTGCGCCACGTCACAGATTCGCGCGAAGTCCAGCAGTCCCTGCCGCGACGCAAACAGCGACTTGTTGCCCGCAAGGTCCAGTGCCAATACGTCCTCTGGAATATAGGCCGTGGTGTTGACGATGTCGTAGGCCGGTGCGAGCCGGGCATCTCTTTGGGTGGGGTCGGAATACAGCAAGCCGAAGTTCTTCAGGTGGGCGTCGCCGTTACCGACGATGCAGCTCAGGGTCACCATGGCGAAGAGCTGTGCCAGTGAGCTCTGCACCTGCTCGGGCGGGCAGAACAGGCGAATCGCCTTGGCGATGGCCGAATAGCTCTTGCTGTACTTCTGCTCCGCAGCCAGCCCCATCAGGGCTGCCATGTCCTCGAAGCCAATGGGGTTGAACTCCTCGTCCCGGTCGAAGCGGCGCATGACGAACAGCTTGGCGTTGGCGGACAGGTAGAACTCCGGCACCGCAATCCCCGCTTCCTTGGCCACGGACATGCAGAGGAATTCGTTGATCGCCAGATCCGGAAACTCATCCCGGCCGCTCTTGATGATCAGTTCGGAGGTTTTTGTGGTGAAGCGCTGTGGCGCGAAACCCTGGTGTTCAGGCACCAGTACCTTGGGCTGCACGCCCGAGATTCCGGCGCGCAGGATGTAGCGATCCACCAGGTCGGCAAAGATGTCTTCCGCCCCATCCCAGGCGAGGATTTCTTCCAGCTTTTCTCCGGGGAATTGCTGCCTCCGCAAGAGTGCGTCGACCTCCGGCGAACTGACCGCCACCCGCCCGATAGGTGAGCTACTGCCGGATAGTGCCAACAGCAGCATGGGATCGACGTTTATGACCTTGGCCAGGCGGTTACGCAACTGCTCCAGGACATAACCTTCCGGCAGGTTCATCTGGAAGATCGGGTGCAGCTCCCGATGCCGGTATTCATCCAGGCGCACGGGCATCAGCAAACTGATCGCGGCCTGCGCCTTGGCCTCCTCGTGGTAGCGAAACAGATAATCCCCAGCGCTGGCGAGAATCTTCCCGCTGTCGCCCTCTGGCGTGGAAACCTTCAGCACGGCAGCCATCAGTCGAACACTCCCTGGATCTCATCCAGCGTAGGCATGGCCGCGGGCACCACCGAGAGTTCACAGTCCAAGGCCCCTAGCGCACGCGCATAGGCCGTCATGCCTACCGACAAGTCGCCCTTCTCGATAGCTATGACCTTCTGCCGAGTGATACCTGCCAGCGAGGCGAGCTTGGCCTGGGTCAGGCCAAGGTTCAGGCGTCGCCGACGAATCTGCTGGCCAAGACGCAACGTTATGAGGGAAAAGTCCATGTCTGGTATACGTAACTATTCTAGATATAAGTAACGTATACGCAACCCTTCGAAAAATCAAAGCGGGTCTGGTTTTCTCGGTTCAAGACCGTGTGGACTCTCTTCCAATAGAAAGCCGCGCAATGCGCGGCTTTCTCATAGGCGAGGGAAACCTCAGCGCTTGGCGATGATATACACCGCATGCACGATCCCAGGGATGTAGCCCAACAGGGTGAGCAGGATATTTAGCCAGAAGGCGCCGCCGAAGCCGACTTGGAGGAATACGCCGAGTGGCGGCAGGAGAATGGCGATGAGAATGCGGATCAGGTCCATGGCGGCTCCGGTGTCGATTGGTTACAGCTTTATCGACTCCGGGAGCCGCCCTTGCGTTCAGGCTGTGTGCCGGGCGGCGTAGAGGCAGATCATTTCCATCGCCAGGGTGGCGCCGGCCAGGGCGGTGATTTCGGCGTTGTCGTAGGGCGGCGCCACTTCCACCACGTCCATGCCCACCAGGTTGATGCCGCGCAAGCCGCGGATGATTTCCAGGGCCTGGTGGCTGGAGAGGCCGCCGCAGACCGGGGTGCCGGTGCCGGGGGCGAAGGCCGGGTCAAGGCAGTCGATGTCGAAGGTGAGGTACACCGGATGGTCGCCGACGCGGGTGCGGATCAGTTCGGCGATCTGTTCCGGGCTGCTGCGGTTGACTTGGCGGGCGTCGAGCACCTGGAAGCCCATGACGTCGTCGTTGGTGGTGCGCAGGCCGACCTGCACCGAGCGCGCCGGATCGACCAGGCCCTCGCGGGCGGCGTGGTAGAACATGGTGCCGTGATCGATGCGCTGGCCCTCCTCGTCCGGCCAGGTGTCGCTGTGGGCGTCGAAGTGGATCAGCGACAGCGGGCCGTGCTTCCTGGCGTGGGCCTTGAGCAGCGGGTAGCTGATGAAGTGGTCGCCGCCCAAGGTGAGCAGCGCGCAGCCGGCATCGAGAATGCGCTCGACGTGAGCCTCGATGGCTGCCGGCACGGCTTCCGGCCGGCCGTGGTCGAAATAGCAGTCGCCATAGTCGACGCAGGCCAGGCGCTCGAACGGGTCGAACTCCCAGGGGAATTGCCGGGCCCAGGCCATCTGTACCGAGGCGGCGCGGATCGCCCGCGGGCCGAAGCGGCTGCCGGGGCGGTTGGTGGTGGCGGTGTCGAAGGGCACGCCGCTGATGACCAGGTCCACGCCGCGCAGGTCGCGGCTGTAACGCCGGCGCATGAAGCTGGTGATGCCGGCGTAGGTGGGCTCGGCGGCGGTGCCGTAGAGGCTGTCGCGGGTGATGGCCTGGTCGTTGTCGAAGGCGTGGTCCATGGCGGTTCTCCTTTTATTAGTAGTGGGTGCGGAAGCCGGCCCACAGGCGGGTGCGTTCGCGCTGGACCTTGAGCGGCAGCAGTTGCTCGCTGAACAGCCGGGCACGTATGGCTTCGGGCGGATAGATGTCCGGGTCACTGGCGATCTGCGGGTCGATCAGCTCGGCGGCCGCGCGGTTGGCGTTGGCGAAGAACACGCTGTTGGTCAGCTCGGCGATGGCTTCGGGGCGCAGCATGTGGTCGATGAAGGCATGGGCGGCCTCGGGGTGCGGGGCATCCGCCGGAATGGCCATGGTGTCGAACCACAGCAGGGTGCCTTCGCGGGGGATGCGGTAGAGCACGTCGAACGCCTGCCCCGCCTCGCGGGCCTGTTCGGCGGCGATGGCGGCGTCGCCGTTGTAGGTCAGCGCCAGGCAGATCTCGCCCTTGGCTAGATCGTCGATGTGCCGGCCGCTGCCGACGTAGCGCAGGTTCGGCTGCAGCTCGGCGAGCAGGCGCTGGACCTCGCTCAGCGCTGCGCGGTCATGACCGTAGGGGGCATGGCCGAGGTAATGCAGGGCGATGCTGGTGACCTCCAGCGGTGAATCGATCACGGCGATGCCGCAGTCCTTGAGGCGGCTGGCGTACTGCGGCTTGAATAGCAGGTCCAGACTGTTCAAGGGGGCGTCGGGAATGCGCTGCTCCACCGCCTGGCGGTTGATACCGAGGCCCACGGTGCCCCAGGTGTAGGGCACGCCGTAGCGGTTGCCGGGATCGACCGTCGCCAGCTTGGCCAGGAGCTCGGGGTCCAGGTTGGCGAAGTGGTTCAGCCGCGAGCGCTCGATCGGGCGTACAGCTTCGGCCTTGATGGCGCGTGCCAGGCCGCTGGAAGCGGGAAACACCACGTCGTAGCCGCTGCCGCCGGTGAGCAGCTTGGCGTCCAGGGCTTCGGCGCTGTCGAAGATGTCGTACTTGACGCGAATGCCGGTCTCTTTCTGGAAGCGCTCCAGTGCCTGTTCGGGAATGTAGGCGGACCAGCTATAAAGGTTCAGGGCCTTCTCTTGCGCCACCGCGGGCAGGGCGAGAGCGACGAGGAGACTGAGCAGAAAGCGCATGGCAGGACTCCGGCAGTGGGGGATGCCTGCATCCTGGCGCCCGCCTCGCTTCGAATAAATACGAAGCATGCTACTTTGGCATTCATCTTTATCGATGTTTGAGGCCGATATGCTCAGCCAGGTCCGCGATCTCGATCTGCAACTGCTGCGGTTGTTCGTCTGCGTGGTGGAAAACGGTGGCTTCAGCGCGGCGCAAGGCGAGCTTGGAGTCGGCCAGTCGACCATCAGCACGCAGATGGCCAAGCTGGAGACGCGCCTTGGCTTTCGCCTGTGCGAGCGCGGCAAGGCCGGCTTTCGCCTGACGCCCAAGGGCGAGCAGGTACTGCAGGCGACGCGCCGGCTGTTCGATGCCATCGATACGTTCAAGGACGAGGCCCAGGGCATGGCCGACAAACTGCTCGGCGAGCTGCGCATCGGCTTGTCCGAAGCCCTCGACGCGCAAGTACTGGAGCGAGTGGCGGCGGCCATCGGGCGTTTCCGCCAGCGTAATCAGGCAGTGCAGATCGAGTTGCTCAGTGCCGTACCGGCCGAGCTGGAGCGACTTTTATTGCAGGACCAGTTGCATCTGGCCATCGGCTACTTTTCCGACACTCAGACCGCCCTCGACCGACACCAACTGTTCGACGAGCAGCAAGCGCTCTACTGCGGAGCCGGCCACGCGTTGTTTTCACGGGAGGAAATCGCCGTCGAGGAACTGCAGCAGTACGACGGCGTACATCACCCCTATCGTTTCACGCAGCCCGGCGAACCCTGGCAGGCGGCATTCAGCAGCGCACGCAGCGAACAGGTGGAGGGCACCTTGGCCTTCATTCTCTCCGGCAGCCATATCGGCCCCCTACCCCGACACATCGCCGCGCCCTGGGTCCGGCGCGGCAGGCTGCGCGAACTATTGCCCGACTGCTTTGGCTTCAGCGTGCAGTTCCACCTGTGCAGCCATCGTGGCCGCCGCCCCAGCGAGGCCCAGGCGGCATTCGCCGAGGATCTGCTCGCCAGTTTCGCCTAGCTACCGTTTCGCCTCCGCTTACGCGTCAGACACGCACACCGATGCAGCCACTGCCGCACCTGAGCCGCAGAACGCGCGCCGCGTGGTTTAGCAACGGGCTCGCCGAATTCCTCGGCCTCCAGCTGCAGGCTCGGATCGTAGAGATGGCGCACAGTGAACAAACCCATAACAGTCTCCCTGCCGACATGACGTCGACGTTAATGGAGGCAGTGCAAGGCAAGGGGACCCACCGGCCGGGTTAATTGTCGATTTCCTGCTCAAGAAGCAGACGTCGGCGCCGAGAAAAAGTTGAGCGCTGCCCCTGCCTGAGTCAAAAACACCCACCGGACGGCCTTTGCCGAAGGCGCAGAAGCCGGGGAGCGGGCACCTGACTGACCGGTCGTCCGGCCTGACGATGGCAAAACCTTGGGTTCAGGGGCGCAAGGCCGACAGAAAATAGCGTTCTGCCAGCAGCCACGGGCTTATCGAGCCCATAAAAATCAGCCGATTTTCACTACCGTTCGTCCGGATCGGGGATTTTTCCTGCCTGGTCGAATAAGCCTGTGGCGGATCAATCAACAAAAAAATGACGCCGATTTTAGGGCGTCAATATTTCCAAAGTGGCTAAAAATCGACCTGGCTAATACTGGCAAAGTGCAACTTGGCCTATTAAAAGTGATATCAATTAGCCGCAATATCAATTTATTGACGCCAGAGGGGCGACAAACGGCTCTTATCAAGCGCAAGTTAAATCTATAAAAAGTCGACCCAAGAGGTTCACGACCAACTCACCTCTACAAGGCAACATCAAAAACTCACTCAACCTTAAACCTGAAACCCTTAACTTTTGTTCGTGTGTCACTGGCTGGAATGCCGAGTAAGCAATTACTAACTCGCGGAAGAGATGTGCCCGACTGAAGACGTTCTCATCGGAGATATCAGTCCATGACCATTTTTGCCAATAGCAACATCCCCTCCGCTTCTGGTTGGAAAAAAGTTTTCACTGGTAAAGTTCAACGTCCCCTGCTGGCAGCGCTCTTTGCAATCAGCACCAGTCCGTTCGCCTCGGCACTGACGCTGAAACAAAGCACCCCGCCCTTCGATCTGGGCTCCACTTCCGCCTACTTCGTGAAAGATGTCGCTTATGGCGATCATGAGCGTAATAAGCTGGATATGTTCGTTCCGAAGTCCGCTTATTCGAGCAAAACCAAGACCCCGTTGGTTATCTTCATCCACGGTGGCGGTTTCACTTCCGGTAGCAAAGAGAAGGCCTACGACTCCGGCAACCGCAAGAACATTACCGCACTGTTGGATAAAGGCGTCGCCTATGCGTCGATCAACTACCCGCTGCTCGACAAGAGGGATCAGGATCAGGAAGGCCTGATCAAGTCGCTGAATGGCTCCAAGCGTGCGCTGCAGTTCATTCGCCAGTATCAGAACAACTTCAACATCGACCCTGACAAGATCATTCTGGCCGGCAGCTCGGCGGGTGCCAGTACGTCGCTCTGGCTGGCCTTCCATGACGACATGGCCAACCTGAACAGCAGCGATCCGGTAGAACGTCAGTCGACTCGCGTACTGGGCGCCGTGGCGACCGAGACACAATCGAGCCTGGACATGGTGCGTTGGGAAGAAGTGTTCAAGCAGTACAACTTCTCGGTAAACAGCATGGAATCCTCGGCCAAGATGTTCTACGGCATCGACAGCATCCAGCAACTCTACAGCCCGGCGACCACCGCCTATCGCCAGAACATCGATGCACTGAGCCTGATGGACAGCTCCGACCCGGAAGTATGGGTAGCCAACCAGGGTGTACCGGTCACCGCGCCGAGCAACGTGAGCATCCTGTACCACCACCCCTACCATGCCAAAGCGCTGCGTGATCAGGCTGCCAACGTGGGTCTGAAAGGTACCTTCTACATTCCGAAGATGAACATCGTACCGGCCAACATGGAATCCATGACTGACTTCATCCTGCGTAAAGTCAAATAAGGGAAGCTCCCGCCCTGGCAAATCAGGGGCAGGACCCGCTCTCTGCGGGCGGGTCCGAGAAGGAGCAAACCAGGGGCCGCAGAGCTCTCTCGCCTGGGACTTCGAACCGGCGTTCATCCCATGCGAAACCCACCACTTGAAACCGCGCCCTGCGCGGTTTTTTGTTTATGGCATACCTCGCGACAGCGCGGCCGACACATGGCGCCGCACCCACGATTCGCGATGCTCGGATTCGCCTTTTTCGCAAGGCGATCGCATGACCGCTCATCGGAAACCGCTGAATTCCGGCCATTGGCCATGCAGCTATTCGAGCGGGACGGCGTCAAACCCCGTGACGATTCCTCATAAGGAGGATTTGGCAAAATGTCCCGAGCTGGCCACCCGGCAGAATGGAACTTTGACCAATCCGGTTACTAGTAACTTGCATTGTCACTCATAACGATGCTCGACCGCGGTGTAGTTGTTATTCGCCGCCCTCTTGTAAGCCTGCCGCGATATTTACCTTTCCGTCATAACCACTAATGCAGCTCGGCTGCCTGACGTTTAGTTCGTGTGCCACCGGCAGGAGCGCCGAGTAAGCGATTACTGACTCGTGGAAGAGAAGTGCCTCGACTGACGTATCCCTTCGCTGGAGATCAGTCATGATTCACGCCGCCCCCCCAAAAAACACTATCCGCCCCCATCAACGTCGCGCCCTTTATATAAAGAGCGAACAGCCGTTTCAGAAATGGCTGCTGTTATTCATCGCCCTGTTCGCCAGTTCACTATCGTCCTTGGCATCGGCACTGGAGCTCCGACCAAGCAAGCCTCCGTTCGATCTGGGTTCTACCCGTGCGAACTTCATCAAAGACGTTGAATACGGCACCGATGCACACAGCCGGCTGGATATCTTCTTGCCGGAAGTTTCGCGCTCGCGCCCCGACAGTACGCCGCTGGTCATATTCATTCACGGCGGCGGATTCACATCGGGTAGCAAGGAAGACGCCTATCGCTCTCGCAATCGGGACGACATCATTACCCTCCTGCGCGGTGGCGTGGCTTACGCGTCCATCGACTATCCGCTTCTGAACCGTGGCGACAACCAGGGCCTGGTCAAATCGCTGAACGGCTCGAAGCGGGCATTGCAGTTCCTGCGGCTCAACCGGAGCGCATTCAATATCGACCCGAGCAAGGTGGTGGTGATCGGCAGTTCCGCCGGCGCCAGCACGTCGCTCTGGCTGGCGTTCCACGACGACATGGCGAACCTCAACAGTCGCGACCCGGTGGAGCGGCAGTCCACCCGTGTGACGGCTGCCGCCGCCATCGAAACGCAATCGACGATGGATATCGTGCGCTGGGAGGAGGTGTTCAAGCAGTACCATTTCTCGGTGGACAACATCGAGAATGCCGCCAAGCAGTTCTACGGCATCGATGGCATGCGCGATCTGTATAGCCCGCGCATCACCGGCTATCGCCAGGACATCGACATGCTTAACCTGATGGACCGCAACGATCCGGAAGTATGGGTCGCCAATGAAAACGTGCCCGTGACCTCCCCGGACAGCCTGGGCATCCTCTACCACCACCCTTATCACGCCAAGGCGCTGCGCGACCGGGCCGCCCAGGTCGGGCTGCGGGGTGCGTTCTATATTCCGCGCATGAACTTGATGCCCAGTCAGCAGGAGAGCATGACCGACTTCATTCTGCGCAAGGTGAGGTAGCGCGCTGGCCGCGGCAGTATGCCGAGAAAGCACAAGGCATTCTCCGTGGCGGGAATGCCTTGCGGCAGGCGCATGGAGGCCGCAATCGTTCTGCCGGAAAAAAGAAAACCCCGCCGAAGCGGGGCTTTGCAGACGTATCCTGACATCCTTGGTCGACTCGCCGTCCTGGCGAATGGTCCTATGTATCCCTGTTTTGCGGTGCGCTTCCTGCGCGACATCCATGTGCGCAAGATTAGGTAGAAGTTCCCGAGACGGCCAGAAGCGAAAGCCAGTACATGCTGTAAGCCTTTGCCTACAGGGCGTCGAAGCGAGCGCCGGGCAAGGTTCGCATGGCTGAGGCAGCCAACCCTGCCCCTGCTCAACATCTGTGGCCTGCCCCGTCGGCGACGTCTCGCACAGTCCCTAGGTTGGGTTAAGGTGTGACGCAGGTCCTGTTAGACTCGTTTTGTCCTACAAAAACAGCCGTTCGGACACAGCAGTCCCAGGATTACCCATGCGCGCCGTTGCGATTGCACTCTCCTGTCTGGCGACCTGCGCCAGCCATTCCGCCCTCGCCGGCGGGCAAGACCGACTCACCGAAGAAACCGCCCTGCCAGCCTTCTGGGGCCAACTCTATGCCCGCGGCGGCCGGACCCTTTATTGCGACCGGCCTTTCGACAGCGAAGGCAGCCAGCTCAGCGCCAGCCCGGTGTACAGCCTCAAGCAGATCAAGCGCTCGCTACGCTGCATCACCGACAATCAGTGCTCGGTCATCAACCCGCAGTACCGCTACATGCAGGCCGACCTGCACAACCTCTACCCGGCCCTGACCCGCGTCGAGCTGACCCGGCGCAACGCCCAGTTCGGCGAAGTGGACGCCAGTGTGCCGAGCAAGTTCGCCGATATCGGTTGCCCGTTGCGCGCCACCTTCCAGACGGTGGAGCCGCGCGACGAAGCCAAGGGCAACATCGCGCGGGCGATTTTCTACATGCATAGCGAATATCACCTGCCCATCGTCGGACCGGTGGAGATGTACAAGCGCTGGCATCGGCTGGACCCCGCGGACGCCGAAGAGAAAGCCCGCAACGCCAGGATCGAGCAGTTGCAGGGCAATCGCAACCGCTTCATCGCCGATCCGGAACTGGTCGACCGACTGATCGCCGACTGACGCCACCATGAAAAAGCCCCGCGCGAGGCGGGGCTTGAGGGTCCGGCGACCGCGCTTAGAACTGCGCGGCGTCGAGCAGGAACAGCGGCTCGCTGCCCGCCTTGACCGAGGCGGTCAAGGAGTGGATGCGCGGCAACAGGCGGGCGAAGTAGAAGCGCGCGGTGCCCAGCTTGCTGGCGTAGAAGTCATCCTCACCCTGCTTGGCCAGCGCGGCGCGGGCCATCAATGCCCACATGTAGGCATAGGCGGTGTAGCCGAACACGTGCAGATACTCGACCGACGCGGCGCCGATCTCGTTGGGATTGCTCTTGGCCCGGTCGAGCAGCCAGGCAGTCAGCTCTTCCAGGTTCTGCACGGCGGCTTTCAACGGTTCGATGAATTCGGCCATCTCGCCATCGGTGGAGTCGGTGAAGGCCTTGATCTCTTCGGCGAAGTGCTTGTAGAACGCACCGCCGCTGCCGATCACCTTGCGGCCGACCAGGTCGAGCGCCTGGATGCCGTTGGTGCCTTCGTAGATCTGGGTGATACGGCAGTCGCGCACCAGTTGCTCCTGGCCCCACTCGCGGATGAAGCCGTGGCCGCCGAAGATCTGCTGGCCGTGGATGGTGGTTTCCAGGCCCATGTCGGTCAGGAAGGCCTTGGCCACCGGGGTCAACAGAGCGACCAACTCCTCCGCGCGCTTGCGCGTGGCGGCATCTTCGCTGAACTTGGCGGTATCCAGTTGCATGGCGACGTAGCTGGAGAAGGCTCGGCCGCCTTCGTTCAGCGCCTTCATGGTCAGCAGCATGCGCCGTACGTCGGGGTGCACGATGATCGGATCGGCCTGCTTGTCCTGCGCCACCGGGCCGGTGGGGGCACGGCTCTGGATGCGCTCGCGGGCGTACTCGACCGCGCTCTGGTAGGAGCGCTCGCCGGAGGCCAGGCCCTGGATGCCGACGCCGAGGCGCTCGTAGTTCATCATGGTGAACATGGCGGCCAGGCCGCGGTTCGGCGCATCGATGATGTAACCGGTGGCGCCGTCGAAGTTCATCACGCAGGTGGCTGAGGCCTTGATGCCCATCTTGTGCTCGATGGAGCCGCAGGACAGGCTGTTGCGCTCGCCCAGGCTGCCGTCGTCGTTGACCAGGAACTTCGGCACCAAAAACAGGGAAATGCCCTTCGGCCCGGCCGGGGCGTCCGGCAGCTTGGCCAGCACCAGGTGGATGATGTTCTCGGTGAGGTCGTGCTCGCCGCCGGTGATGAAGATCTTGGTGCCGCTGACCTTGTAGCTGCCATCGGCCTGGGGCTCGGCCCTGGTGCGGATGATGCCGAGGTCGGTGCCGGCGTGCGGCTCGGTCAGGCACATGGAGCCCGCCCAGGTGCCGGCGTACATGTTCGGCAGGTACTTTTCCTTCAGCTCTTCGCTGGCGTGGGCGCTGAGGGACAGACAGGCGCCGGCAGTCAGCATCGGGTACAGGCCGAAGGACAGGTTGGCCGAGTTGATCATCTCCTCGACCTGGGCACCGATGACCTTGGGCATGCCCATGCCGCCGAACGCCGGATCGCCACCGACGCCGACCCAGCCGCCTTCGGCGTAGGTTTTGTAGGCTTGCGGGAAGCCGGCCGGGGTAGTCACGACGCCGTCCTGCCACTGGCAGCCTTCCTCGTCGCCGCTGCGGTTCAGCGGGGCGATGGTGCCGCCAGCGACCTTGCCGGCCTCTTCGAGAATGGCGGCGGCGGTGTCCACATCGACCACTTCGGCGAGCGCAGGCAGTTCGGCCCAGAGCTTGGCAACCTCGAACACTTCATTGAGGACGAAGCGCATATCGCGCAGGGGGGCTTTGTAGTCAGCCATGGCAAACCTCGCAGGGACTCAACAGATGGCCGGTCAGGCCGGATGACAATTAGAAAGGAGATTCTAGCCGAACAACGTCTGCGACACATAGGGTCACTGAGTGACCATATGTAAACAGAAAGTCACAAAGACTCGGGAGAACCAGGCCCGTCCTTCGCGGCGGGCCTTGCCTGCTCTAGGGTGGACAGATCAGAGGGCGAAGGATTCCGCCGGCAGTTCCATCAGGCAGTCGCTGCCGGCTTCCACCGCCGCCAGATGAGCGGCAGTGCGCGGCAGCAGGCGCTTGAAGTAGAAGGCGCAGGTGGCCAGCTTGGCCTGGTAGTAGGCGGCGTCGCCCGTTTCCTGTTGCAGCTTGTCCTGGGCGACCACCGCCATGCGCAGCCAGAAGTAGCCGAGGGTGATGTAGCCGGCATACATCAGGTAGTCCAGCGCCGCCGCACCGACCTCGTCGGGATTCTGCATCGCCGCCATGCCGAGCTTCTGGGTCAGCTCGCCCCATTGCCGATTGAGCCGCGCCAGTTCGCCGACAGCGCCGGCCAGTTGCGGATGCGCACCGTGGGCTTCGCAGAACAGATGGATCTGCTTGGTGAACACGCGCAGCAATTTGCCCTGACTGCCCAGCACCTTGCGCCCCAGCAGGTCGAGCGCCTGGATGCCGTTGGTGCCCTCGTAGATCGGCGCGATGCGACAGTCGCGCACCAGCTGCTCCATGCCCCACTCGCGGATGAAGCCGTGGCCGCCGAATACCTGCATGCCGAGGTTGGTGACCTCCAGGCCGGTCTCGGTGATGAATGCCTTGCAGATCGGTGTCAGCAACGCCAGCAGGCTCTCCGCCTCCTCGCGCTGCGCAGCATCGGCGCCATGGGCGCTATCGAGCAGTTGCGCGGTGAAGTAGGCCAGGGCGCGGTTGCCTTCGTTGAAGGCCTTCATGGTCAACAGCATGCGCCGTACGTCGGGGTGCACGATGATCGGATCGGCGGGCTTCCCGGGCGCCTTCGGCCCGGTCAGGGCACGCATTTGCAGGCGATCGTTGGCGTACTTGACGGCACCCTGGTAGCTCGCCTCGCCGAGGCTCAGGCCCTGCATGCCGGTGCCCAGTCGGGCATGGTTCATCATGGTGAACATGCAGTTCAGGCCTTTGTTCGGCTCACCAATCAGGAAACCGGTGGCCGCGTCGAAGTTCATCACGCACGTCGCCGAGGCCTTGATGCCCATCTTGTGTTCGATGGAGCCGCAGGACACGGCATTGCGCTCGCCCGCCTCGCCTGCGCCGTTGGGCAGGAACTTCGGCACGATGAACAGCGAGATGCCCTTGGTGCCGGCCGGCGCATCCGGCAGCTTGGCGAGCACCAGATGCACGATGTTCTCGCTCATATCGTGCTCGCCGGCGGAGATGAAGATCTTGGTGCCGGTCACCGCGTAGCTACCGTCGGCCTGGGGCACGGCGCGGGTCTTGATGATGCCCAGGTCGGTACCGCAGTGCGGCTCGGTCAGGCACATGGTGCCGGTCCAGCGGCCCTCGATCATGCGTGTCAGGTAGGTCTGTTTCTGCTCCTCGCTGCCATGGGCGTGGATCGCCGCCATGGCGCCATGGGTCAGCCCCGGATACATGGCCCAGGACTGGTTGGCCGAGGCGATCATCTCGGCGACGATCAGGCCGAGGGACTGCGGCAGCCCCTGGCCCCCATACGCCGGATCGGCGGCCAGGCCATTCCAGCCGCCCTCGGCATACTGGGCGAAGGCTTCCTTGAAGCCCTTCGGCGTGGTCACCGTGCCATTGTCGAAGCGGCACTCTTCCTCGTCACCGGAGCGGTTCAGCGGCGCCAGCACCTGCTCGCAGAACTTGGCCCCTTCCTCGAGGATGGCCGCCACCATGTCAGGCGTGGCCTCGCTGTTCAGCGCCGCATAGCTGGCAGGAAAATCGAAGACTTCGTCGAGCAGAAAACGCATGTCGCGCAAAGGGGCCTTGTAGTCGGGCATGGCGATTCTCCATTGGGCTGGCGCGCAAGCGGCGCGGGGCAAAACGCCACGCTAGCGCCGCAGCGCTACCTGGACAATTACATTGCCGACGCTGAATGCGCCGCCATAAACGGCATAAGCGACAGATCTCTGTGGCGCGCAGGTGGAGCAGTCAGGATTCGGCGGCTGCGACCCGCACCGCACCGCGACGGGCCTGCCCGTGGGCGCGCACGCAGTTGCGCCCGGCGCTCTTGGCGCTATACAGCGCCTGGTCGGCGGCCTTGAGCACCTCTTCAACGGCGCGCTGCTCCGGCTGTCGCTCAGCCACGCCGAGGCTGATGGTCACCGCGACGCTGGCGGCCGCCGCGCCACCGCGCTTCGGCCGCCCCTGACGGCCGTTCTTCGGCCGACTGTCCTTGTCGCGCAACTGCAGGCGATAGTTCTCCACCGCCTGGCGCACCGCTTCCAGATGCGGCAGGCACTGTTCGACGGTTTTGCCGGGGAACACCAGGGTGAATTCCTCGCCACCATAGCGGTAGGCCCGACCGCCCCCGCCGATCTTTCGCAGGCGGCTGGCGACCAGGCGCAGGACCTGGTCGCCGACGTCGTGGCCGTGGGTATCGTTGAATTTCTTGAAGTGATCGACGTCTGCCATGGCGATCACATAGCTGCGGCCGAGACGCTGCAGGTGCTCGTTCAGCGCGCGCCGACCGGGCAGGCCGGTCAACTCGTCGCGGAAGGCCATCTGGTAGGCCTCGTGCACTACCGCGGCCACCAGCATCAGCATGACCTGGCTGATCATCGCGTTCAGCGCATACGGCTCGATGAAGATGTTCGGCAGCATCCAGAACAATCCGGACAGACCGACCAGCAGCGCGCCGTGCAGCGGCCTCGGGTGGCGTAGGTACTGGACCAGCAGCGCACCGAAAGCGATCAGGAAGGCCGGATAGGCCAACTGCACCAGGTTCATCCAGCCGGCATGCAACGCCGGCCAGTGCACCTCTGCCAGGAAGCCGAGCAGCGCCTGGGGAAAGCGCCGGGCCAGGGCCAGCGCCACGGCACAGGTCGCCAGCAGCACGGCGACGCGAGCGACCAGGTCCTGCAACAGGTGGCTGCGTTCCTGCCAGAGGCTATACAGGCCGTAGAGCAACGGCAATAGCAGACAGGTGAGGTGGAACACCAAGGCGGTCTCGCTGCCGGCATGACCGAGGGCGCGATAGCGGTCGACCTGATCGTCGAGCAAAAAATAAACGAGATAGACCAGCGCCAGCAGCACCAACTCGCGCTGGCGGCCGTAGAACGCACAGAAGGCACCGCCCAGCAGCAACAGCAGGGTCGGCAGGACATTGAACAGGGAGCTGAAGAACTCGCTGAGCGCCGGCTGCCTGGCAGCCACCAGGCCACACCCCAGCAGCACGGCTGCAGGCAGGAAATGGCTGACGCGGACAGCGGCAAGACGCGGCAAGGGACGGCTCCTGGCTGGCGGGCAGGCGACCAGCGACGCATGGCATTTTGCCTGTTAAGCGGGCCTCCGGCACAGCCGCAGATCGCAAATCCGGTCGGAGGTTGGGGCATCCCTCGCGCAGGCGCGGTTGCCACCCACCCGGCTCGTGTCATGCGGAAATAAAAAATGCCGCTTGCCAGGGGCAAGCGGCATTTCGACCTGCAGGGTCAGGCTATCCGACGGATCAGAAGCCCAGGGCGAAGTGCTCTTCGTCCATTTCCATCAGGTTGTCGGCGCCGGACAGCATGGCGTCGACGTGGGCGCGGGTGCGCGGCAGGATGCGGGCGAAGTAGAAGCGCGCGGTCTGCAGCTTGGCCTTGTAGAAGGCCTCTTCGCTGGTGCCGGCGGCAAGCTTCTCGGCAGCCAGACGCGCCATATCGGCCCAGAAGTAGGCCAGGCAGGCGTAACCGGAGTACATCAGGTAGTCCACCGAGGCGGCACCGACTTCTTCGCGGTCTTTCATCGCGGCCATGCCGATCTTCATGGTCAGTTCGCCCCACTCCTTGTTCAGCTTGGCCAGCGGCTCGACGAATTCCTTGACGGACGCGTTGCCTTCGTTGGCCTGGCAGAACTTGTGCACGATCTTGGTGAAGCCCTTGAGCGCCTCGCCCTGGGTCATCAGGACCTTGCGGCCCAGCAGGTCGAGGGCCTGAACGCCGGTGGTGCCTTCGTACATCATGGAGATGCGGCAGTCACGCAGGTTCTGCTCCATGCCCCACTCGCTGATGAAGCCGTGGCCGCCGTAGATCTGCATGCCGTGGGAGCTGGACTCGAAGCCGACTTCGGTCATGAAGGCCTTGGCGATCGGCGTGAGGAAGGCGAGCAGCGCGTCGGCGGCCTTCTTCTCTTCTTCGTTCTGGCTGTACTTGACGATGTCCACCTGCTTGGCGGTGAAGTACACCATCGCGCGGTTGCCCTCGGCGAAGGCCTTCATGGTCAGCAGCATGCGGCGCACGTCCGGATGCACGATGATCGGGTCGGCGGGCTTTTCGGGCGCCTTCGGACCGGTCAGGGAGCGCATCTGCAGACGCTCGCGGGCGTACTTGATGCCGCCCTGGAACGCCACTTCGGCGTGGGCCAGGCCTTGCAGCGCGGTACCCAGGCGAGCGGTGTTCATGAAGGTGAACATGCAGTTCAGGCCCTTGTTCGCCGGGCCGATCAGGAAGCCGGTGGCGCCGTCGAAGTTCATCACGCAGGTGGCGTTGCCGTGGATGCCCATCTTGTGCTCGATGGAGCCGCAGGTGACGGCATTGCGCTCGCCTACGCCGCCTTCGGCGTTGGGCAGGAACTTCGGCACGATGAACAGGGAAATGCCTTTGGTGCCGGCCGGTGCGTCGGGCAGGCGAGCCAGGACGATATGGACGATGTTGTCGGCCATGTCGTGCTCACCGGCGGAGATGAAGATCTTGGTGCCGGTGACTTTGTAGGAACCGTCGGCCTGGGGCTCGGCCTTGGTGCGCAGCATGCCCAGGTCGGTACCGCAGTGCGGCTCGGTCAGGCACATGGTGCCGGTCCACTCGCCGGAGACCAGCTTGGTCAGGTAGGTGTGCTTCTGCTCGTCGGTGCCGTGGGCGTCCAGGGTGTTCATCGCACCGTGGGACAGGCCGGGGTACATGCCCCAGGACCAGTTGGCGGAGCCGACCATCTCGCTGACGACCAGGCCGAGGGATTCCGGCAGGCCCTGGCCGCCGTGGTTGACGTCGTGGGCCAGGCTCGGCCAGCCGCCTTCGACGAACTGCTTGTAGGCTTCCTTGAAGCCAGTCGGAGTCTTCACCCCGGACTCGGACCAGGTGCAGCCCTCGGTATCACCCACACGGTTCAGCGGAGCAATCACCTGTTCACAGAACTTGGCGCCTTCCTCGAGAATGGCGTTGACCATGTCCGGAGTGGCATCTTGGCAAGCCGGCAGGCTCTGATAGTGCGCTTCGTAGCCGAGCAGTTCGTCGCGAACGAAGCGAATATCACGCAAGGGGGCCTTGTAGTCAGGCATAGCGAATAACCTCAGCTGTAGATTCCTAGAAAAGGTGACCGATATTCCGGTCGCTTCGGGACATTACTCCCAGCCGCCCGGCAGTCCACATGCGGCCCAGCGGTCAAACAGGCGTTTGAAACATACGTTTACGCCCAACCAATGTCAAGCACCTGCCCGCGCTCTTTCAGGCCTGCAGATCGACCTGCGGTTCGGCGGCCAGCAGGCCAGACAGGCTTTGGTAAATATCCAGCTTAGGCGCGTTGCCGACAGGCTGCCGTTTTTGCTGCGCGGCGTCTTCGTCCTCGGCTTCGCCGTCCTTTTCCTCTTGTTCCCGCGCGGCGCGAGCCTCGGCGGCCTCCTCGCGCTGCTGCGCCGCCAGTTCCGCACGCGCCTGGGCGGCCAGCGCCTGGGCCTGGGCGGCGACGCGCAGATCCTGGGCAGAAGGCTCGGCGGGCGCCAGGGCCGCGCGCTGGACGATTTCCATCTTTTGCAAGGTGGCGGCCGGGTCGTTGGGCACCGGGCTGAGGTCGATGGCCACTTCGCCCCCGACCGCGTAGGTCTTGCCGTCCGGACCGCGCTTGAAGTCGTAGGTCGGGGCACCGGCATATTCTCCGCCAACCGATGCGTGGGCCTGCTCATGGGCGCGCACCTCACGGTCGCGGTCACCGAGCTTGGCGATCTGCCGTTGCTCCTCGCGCAGTTGCTGCGCTTCGCGGACCTTGGCCGAGAGAGAGCCGCGCTCGACGCCGGCCTGCTCTTGCTCAGCGCCAACGGCTGGCGGGGTTTGGCCCGGCGGGGAGGCGGCGTTCGGTTCAGCCGGAGATGGATCAGCGGGACCGGCGGGTACGGTGCTGCGCACCGACGTAGGCGGCGACGAGTAGGAAGCGGTGGCTGCGGCGCTGGCGATCATCATCGAGCCCCTCCTAGCCGGGGCCGATCAACCCGAATCGATGACCGGCCTCAGGCGCGGGTATCGAGCAGGGTACCGAGCACCTCGTCGGCGGTCTTGACCACCTTGGCGCTGGCCTGGACTTCGTTCTGTCCGACCTGCAGCGCCACCAGGCTGGTAGCCAGATCGGCCTGCTCGGCTTGTTCGGCCTGGCGGCTCTGGCTGCTGGAATCGGCTGCGGACGACGGGGCGCTGGCTTCCGGCCGCGGGGCGCTGTTGCTGGCGATCTCGGCCGCCGCCTGATCGACCCGCCGCTGGCCGGACTGCATGCCGCTCAGTCCCGCGCTGAAGGCGCTTGCGGAGATTTCCATGGCTCGCTCCCTTAGAAAATGCGTAGTTAGCGTTCATTGAAGCAGGAAATGCTCAAAATTTGTACAAGCAAAACGCTATGCATCCGCCCCGGCTTATAGCCATCATCTAGCCAGGTGCCTGCACGGCGGCGCGTGGCGCCCGTCAGAGGGCTGTAACGCCCGCCTCGGCGCAGCCACCTTCAGGGTATCCACAGATTCGGAAGCCCGCCGTGAAGTTCACCACCGCCCCACTCCTTTCCAACCGCCGCGACGCACAACAGGCCAATGCCCACGGCTTCGAACGGGCCGCCTCGCAGCCTGGTGCTCGGCAACGGCTTGCGCAGCGGCGGTTTCGGCGGCCAGCTGCAAGCGATCCTCGGCGGGGCGGCCCTGGTGATGAAGGCGACTCAGGATCTGCGGCGCTTCAAGCAAGTCATGGAAACCGGCGAGCCCCGCCAATCGCCTGGCGAGCCAGCCCCGGCCCTGCGCCGACACGGCGCCAGCCAGATCCACTCCAGCGGCGGGCTGCACGGTCTCGGTGCTGAGCGTCTATGGCGGGATGCCGAACAAGCTCCCGATCGGCGCCATCGGCTCACCCTGCGCTCGGGGCGGCAGCCGGGGCAGCGCTATGGTCGAGCGGGTGTTCAGTCCAGGCGGGCGAACTCGATCCGTCCTACCTGCGCACCCGCCCGATGAGCCTCGCGCAAACGCCGGCAGGCTACGCACCGTTCAAGCACAAATCGGAGCATGGCCCGCGAGCGCTTTTCAGCCTTGAACCGGGCCTAGGCTTGTGCAATGGGGAGAAGAAGCCCGGTAGCCCCCCGACGGTGGGCTTCGGAACTTAGTTACCTACAGCCGGGACAGGTCGAGGCAGGCGGCGACGGCAGAGGGTGTCGCCTGCAGCAGGCGCGGCACGCGGCCCAGGCACGGGGCAGGCAGGCGCTCGGCCAGGGTGGCGAGATTTTCGTCCAGGCGCGAGGTATTGGGGTCGACGATGTTGGCGACCCAGCCGGCCAGTTCCAGTCCGTCGCGGGCGATGGCTTCGGCGGTGAGCACCGCGTGGTTGATGCAACCCAGGCGCACGCCGACCACCAGGATCACCGGCAACCCCAACGCCACCGGCAGGTCGGACAGCGTCTGCATGCCGGCCAGCGGCACGCGCCAGCCGCCCGCGCCCTCCACCAAGGTGAAATCGGCACCCTTGGCCAGAATCCGTCGTACCGGCTCGATCAGCACCTCGGCCGTGAGCACCGCACCGGCTTCCCGGGCCGCCAGGTGCGGAGCGATGGCCGGGGCGAAGGCCAGCGGGTTCACCTCGTCGTAGTCGAGCGCCAGGCTGCACTCACCCAGCAACGCCAGGGCGTCCTCGTTGCGCAAGCCTTCGGCGGTCCGTTCGCAGCCGGACGCCACCGGTTTGGCCGCCGCGGTGGACAGCCCGGCGCGCCGGGCCGCATGCAACAGACCGGCGGCAATGGTGGTCTTGCCGATCTCGGTATCGGTACCGGTGACAAAGAATGCCTTGGCCATTCACGTCTCCTTGCGCAATACGCCGTAGACCACCTGATAGGTGGCGGGCAGGCCCTGGGGCTGGCGGAACCGCTCGTAGGCGGCGAGCAGGGCGAGCATTCGCGCCCGACCGGTCAGGCCACCGGGGCGTCCGGGGTTGAGATTGTGCGCCCCGAGCGCCTTCAATTCGTGGGTCAGGTGGCGCAGGTCGGGGTAATGCAACACCTGCGGTCGGCTTTCCAGGCTCAGCGTCGCCAGGCCGCTGGCGGCGGTCAGCGCCTGGTAGTCCTCGAAGCGCCGGAAGCGATTGACGTGCACGAAGCCGTCCACCGCCTGCCAGCTGTCGCGTAGCTCCCGCAGGGTGCCGACACACAGGCTGGAGAAGGCAAACACGCCGCCCGGGCGCAGCACCCGCCGCGCTTCGCCCAACACCGCGGCGAAGTCCCCACACCACTGCACGGCCAGGCTGGAGAACAACAGATCGAAGGCGTGCTCGCGCAGCGGCAGGCACTCCGCATCACCGGCGACGAAGCGCTGGGCGCCGCCCAGGGGCCGGGCGTGGCGCAGCATGCCTTCGGCGATGTCCAGGGCCAGGCCTTCGCCCCCGGGAAAGCGCACGCCGAGCGCGCGGGAAAAGTGCCCGGTGCCGCAGCCCAGGTCCAGCCAGCGCGCGACCGTCGCGTCGCTCGGCAGACGGCCCAACAGCTCGGCGCCGACCGCGCGCTGCAGGGCGGCAACACCGTCGTAACTCTCGGCGGCGCGGGAGAAGGAGGCGGCCACCTGGCGCTTGTCGGGCAGACGGCTCATGTCATTCATTGGCGGCCTCGTTGAGAAAAGCGCGTATGGCCTTGGCAACTTCATGGGGGCGCTCCAGCGGCAGGGCGTGGCTGGCCGATTCGAAGCGCCCCACGCGCAGGTTCGCCGACCACTCGCACAGCGCCTCGGCCGCCGCGAACGGAACCAGGGCATCGGCCGCAGCGAACAGGTGCAACTGGGGACCGGCGTAGGCCTGCAACGCGGCGCGGGTGTCCAGCGCGGCCAGCAGGTCGAGACTGGCCAGCAGCGCCTCGGCCGACACCGGCGGCGCGCCCATCACCAGTTGTCGGGCCAGCTGGCGCGGCGCCACGGCGCCCTGGGTACACAGCAGCACGAAACGCTTCAGCGTCAGTTCGGCATTGGCGGCGCAATCGGCACGAAAGGCGTCGAAGGTCTGCTCGGGCATGGCCCGCGGCCAATCGGAACGGGCGGTGAAACAGGCGTTGCTGGCCAGGGTCAGCAGGCCGGGGCAGCGCGCGCCGCGCCGTGCCGCCAGCTCGGTGGCGAGCATGCCGCCGAGGGACCAGCCACCCAGCCAGCAGTCCGCCGGCAGGCTCGCGTCCAGCCGGTCGAGCCAGGTGCGAGGCTCGCTTGAAGCGAGCGCCGGCAGCTCGGCCAGATGCACCTGCAGCTGTTCGCCGCGCCCGCGCAACAGGGCGGCCAGCGGCTCGAGGGGCGCGCAGCCCAGCCCCCAGCCGGGCAGCAGCACCAGTTGCCGGTCAGCCATCGGCCTGCTCCGTCAGCAATGGCCAACACTCGGCCAGCGACTCCAGCAGGCGCTGCACCTGCGCCTCGCTGTGGGCGGCGGACAGGGTGACCCGCAGCCGCGCCCCGCCGGCCGGCACGGTCGGCGGACGGATCGCGGTGACCAGCAGGCCACGCTCGCGCAACAGCTGCGACAGGCGCAGGGCCCGGGCGCTATCGCCGACCAGGATCGGCTGGATCGGCGTCGGGCTGTCCATCAGCTCCAGGCCGATCTCGGCGGCGCCCTGGCGGAACCGGGCGATCAGTCGGGCCAGGTGTTCGCGACGCCAGTGTTCCGTGCGCAGCAACTCCAGGCTCTTCAGCGTGGCGCAGGCCAGGGCCGGCGGCTGGCTGGTGGTGTAGATATAGGGCCGGGCGAACTGCACCAGGGTCTCGATCAGCTCCTCGCCGCCGGCGACGAAGGCACCCGCGGTGCCGAAGGCCTTGCCCAGGGTGCCGACCAGTACCTGCACATCATCCTGGCCCAGGCCGAAGTGCTCGACGATGCCGCCGCCCGTAGCGCCCAGCGGGCCGAAGCCATGGGCGTCGTCGACCATGACCCAGGCACCCTTGGCCTTCGCCGCCTCACAGATGGCCGGCAGGTCGGCAAGATCGCCGTCCATGCTGAACACGCCGTCGGTCACCACCAGGGTATTGCCGCCGGCTTTTTCCAGACGGCTGGCGAGGCTGGTCGCGTCGTTGTGCAGGTAGCGGGAGAAACGGGCGCCGCAGAGCAGCCCGGAATCGAGCAGCGAGGCATGGTTGAGGCGGTCCTCCAGCACCGTATCGCCCAGCCCCACCAAGGCGGTGACCGCGCCGAGGTTGGCCATGTAGCCCGTCGAGAACAGCAGCGCCCGCGGGCGCCCGGTGAATTCGGCGAGGGCTTCTTCCAGCGCATGGTGCGGGCCGCTGTGGCCGACCACCAGGTGCGAGGCCCCGCCGCCGACGCCCCAGCGCTCGGCACCCTGCTGCCAGGCGCGGATCACCTCGGGGTGGTTGGCCAGGCCCAGGTAGTCGTTGGAGCAGAAGGCCAGCAGCGGCTGCCCGTCGACCACCACCTCGGGGCCCTGCGGGCTGTCGAGCAGGGGCCGCTGGCGAAACAGGTGGGCCGCGCGGCGTTCGGCGAGGCGGGATTGCAGATCGAAAGGCACGGCATGGCTCCAAGCGGAAAGCCACCCGTAGGGGCGAATTCATTCGCCTGGGGCTCTCCTTTGGCGATTACTTCGCCCCTACGGGTTCAGGCGGAAGCGGCGTTGTAGAACAGCTCGCCGTTCTTCTGCTCGGCCAGCGCCTGCTCGATGGCGGCCTGGTGCACTTCGTCGGCATGCTCCTCGCGCTCTTCCGGCTTGATGCCGAGGCGGGCGAACAACTGCATGTCCTTGTCCGCCTGCGGGTTGGCGGTGGTCAGCAGCTTCTCGCCGTAGAAGATCGAGTTGGCACCGGCCATGAAGGCCAGGGCCTGCATCTGCTCGTTCATCTGCTCGCGGCCGGCGGACAGGCGCACGTGGGACTTCGGCATCATGATGCGCGCCACCGCCAGGGTACGGATGAAGTCGAACGGATCGACATCCTTCTCCTGCTCCAGCGGCGTGCCCTTGACCTTGACCAGCATGTTGATCGGCACCGACTCCGGATGCTCCGGCAGGTTGGCCAGCTGGATCAGCAGGCCGGCGCGGTCGTCCAGCGATTCGCCCATGCCGAGGATGCCGCCGGAGCAGATCTTCATGCCGGCTTCGCGCACGTAGGCCAGGGTCTGCAGACGCTCGCTGTAGGTGCGGGTGGTGATGATGTTGCCGTAGAACTCCGGCGAGGTATCGAGGTTGTGGTTGTAGTAATCGAGGCCCGCCTCGGCCAGGGCGCGGGTCTGCTCCTGGTCGAGCCGGCCGAGGGTCATGCAGGTCTCCAGGCCCATGGCCTTGACCCCTTCGACCATCTTCAGCACATAGGGCATGTCCTTGGCGGACGGATGCTTCCACGCCGCGCCCATGCAGAAGCGGGTGGAACCGATGGCCTTGGCCTCGGCGGCGGCCTGCAGGACCTTCTCCACCTCCATCAGCTTCTCTTTCTCCAGCCCGGTGTTGTAGTGGCCGGACTGCGGGCAGTACTTGCAGTCTTCCGGGCAGGCGCCGGTCTTGATCGACAGCAGGGTCGAGACCTGCACGCGGTTCGGGTCGAAGTGCGCGCGGTGCACCGTCTGCGCCTGGAACAGCAGGTCGTTGAAGGGCTGTTCGAACAGGGCTTTGACTTCGGCCAGGGACCAGTCGTGACGCAAGGCGGGAGAAGAAGTGGCGCTCATTGGAGTTCCTTGTTAATGGCTTGCCGGCGAGCTGATAGAGTCGGCGGCACAACACGGATGTTCGGCATAGTTAGGGAAGCCTCATGCGCTGTCAACCAGAACGCCAAAGGCAGGTTTACATCTGGACAAAAAACAACCAGACCTGCCTGCTCTGCGACGAAACCACCGACACCGCACTGCCGCTGTGCGGCGCCTGCGAGGCCGAGCTGCCCTGGCTCGGCGGGCATTGCGAGGTGTGCGCCCTGCCGTTGCCGGCCAGCGGCCTGGTCTGCGGGCAGTGCCTGAAGCACCCGCCGGCCTTCAGCCGGGTGGAGGCGCCATGGCGCTATGGGTTTCCCATCGACAGCCTGGTGACGCGCTTCAAGCATCAGGCCAGATGGCCCTTGGGACGTCTGCTGGCGGGTCTGCTGTCACACCATCTGCACTTCGCTTTCGCCGAAGGCCTGCCGCGCCCCGACGCCCTGCTGCCGGTGCCCTTGGCAAGTCGGCGGCAGCGAACGCGCGGTTTCAACCAGGCGGCGATGCTCGCCCGCTGGCTGAGCGAAAGCCTGCAGCTGCCGTTGCAGGAACAGTGGCTGCGCCGCGTCCTCGACACACCCGCCCAGCAGGGCCTGAGCGCCGCGGAGCGCAAGCGCAACCTGCGCCACGCCTTTGCCCTGGCTCCCGAGGCCGTGGTCGCTGGCCGGCACCTGGCATTGGTGGACGACGTGCTGACCACCGGCGCCACCGCCGAGACCCTGGCGCGACTGCTCTGCAAGGCCGGCGCCGCGCGGGTCGACATCTACTGCCTGGCGCGCACGCCCCGTCCCGGCGAGGCTTGACGCGCCGATCGCCAGCCCGCATGTTGCCGCGCTACCAGCCCGCACGACGTCGCCCATGAGCTTGCCGACCCGCCTCGCCCAACACATTGCCCGCCGCCCGCAGCGCATCGCCCTGCTCGCGCAGATCGCCGAGCAGGGCTCGATCACCCGCGCCGCCAAGGCTGCCGGGCTGAGCTACAAGGCCGCCTGGGATGCCATCGACGAGCTGAACAACCTCGCCGAGCAGCCGCTGGTGGAGCGCAGCGTCGGTGGGCGCGGCGGCGGCGGCGCTCGACTGACCGCCGCCGGCCAGCGCCTGCTGGCGCTGTACCGGCGTCTGGAAGCCCTGCAGGCGCACCTGCTGGAGAGCGCCGACAGCGAGCAGGACCTGGAGCTGCTCGGCCGCCTGATGCTGCGCACCAGCGCGCGCAACCAACTGCACGGCCGGGTGCTCGACATCGTGGCCGCCGGGCTCAACGACCTGATCGAGATCGAGCTGCCCGGCGGTGCCCGCCTGCGCGCGCAGATCACCCGCGACAGCACGGAAAAGCTGGAGCTGCAGAACGGCAGCCCGGTGATCGCCCTGTTCAAGGCAGGCTGGCTGGACTTGCAGCCGCTGATGGCGCCGGTCGATCCGGCACGCAACCGCCTGGAAGGCTGGATCGAGCGCATTCTCCCGGCCACCGGCGGCCCCAGCGAAGTCCGCATCGCACTGCCCGGCGGCCAGACCCTCTGTGCGCTGGTGGAGGCCGAACACCTGCGCGGCATCGCCCTGGGCGAGGGCGACCCGGTCTGCGCCAGCTTTTCGCCCAGCCAGGTGTTGCTCGGCACACCGCTCTGAGGCCACGGCGAGTAGACTGTGCGCCCTGCCCACCCGGAGCCGCCCATGTCCCATCCCTTCGCTGCACTGACCCCCGACCTGGTGCTGGATGCCGTGGAGAGCCTCGGTTACCTCAGCGACGCCCGCGTGCTGGCGCTCAACAGCTACGAAAACCGTGTCTATCAGGTGGGCATCGAGGACGAAACGCCGCTGATCGCCAAGTTCTACCGCCCCCACCGCTGGAGCGACGCGGCAATCCGCGAGGAACATGCCTTCAGCCTGGAGCTGGCCGAGCACGAAGTACCGGTGGTGCCGCCGCTGGTACGCGACGGCGAAACCCTGTTCGAGCATGCCGGCTTTCGCTTTGCCCTGTTTCCCCGGCGCGGCGGGCGTGCGCCGGAGCCGGGTAACCTCGACCAGCTCTACCGCCTCGGCCAGTTGCTCGGTCGCCTGCATGCGGTGGCGGCGACCCGGCCGTTCGAACACCGCGAACACCTGGGCGTGGACAACTACGGCCACGCCTCGTTGGCGACCCTGCTCGACGGTGGCTTCGTCCCGCGCAGCCTGTTGCCGGCCTACGAGTCGGTGGCACGCGACCTGCTCCAGCGGCTGGACGCGCTGTTCGACCGGGTGCGCTACACCGCCATTCGGCTGCATGGCGACTGCCACCCCGGCAACCTGCTGTGCCGCGACGACACCTTCCACATGGTCGACCTCGACGACTGCCGAATGGGGCCGGCCGTGCAGGACCTGTGGATGATGCTGGCCGGCGAACGCCATGAGCGCCTTGGCCAGATCGCCGAGCTGATCGACGGCTACCAGGAGTTCCACGACTTCGACCCTCGCGAGCTGGCGCTGATCGAAGGCCTGCGCGCCCTGCGCCTGATGCACTACAGCGCCTGGCTGGCGCGGCGCTGGGACGACCCGGCGTTCCCGCAGAGCTTTCCGTGGTTCGGTACCGAGCGCTACTGGGGCGAACAGATTCTGATCCTGCGCGAACAGACGGCGGCCATGGACGAAGAACCGTTGCGGCTGTTCTGACGCGCAATGGCGCCGTGAGGTTCGGCAGAGGCAGACACCTTGCGGGAGCGCTGCGTGCTTCTTGTTGGGCTTCGCTGCGCTCAACGCCAACCTACGATCCTGCCGCAAGGATTTCCCGTAGGTTGGGCGGGAGCGCGTAGCCTGCGGAGCCCAACGGTATCTCCCCCCGGCAGCTGTAAACAGTTTCTGACAGTCATTGCGTTTCGCCGGCGCGGAACCAACCTGAACGCTCGGACAAACTCCCGCGCCGCTCATTAGAATGCGGAACATTTTGTTAGCTGCCTAACCAAGGATTTTCCGATGGCCACCGCCAACCCACGTCGCGGTTACCTGCTCGGCCTGACCGCCTACACCATCTGGGGGCTGTTTCCGCTTTACTTCAAGGCCATCGAACAGGTGCCGGCCCTGGAGATCGTCGTGCACCGCGCGCTCTGGTCGGCGCTGGCCGGTGCCTTGCTGCTGATGGTGTGGAAACATCCGGGCTGGTGGCGCGAGCTGCGCGAGAATCCCCGCCGCATCGCGGTGCTAGGCGCCAGCGGCGGGCTGATCGCGGTGAACTGGCTGACCTATGTCTGGGCAGTGAACAACGAGCGCATGCTCGAAGCCAGCCTCGGCTACTACATCAACCCGCTGGTTAACGTGCTGCTGGGCCTGCTGCTGCTTGGCGAGCGCCTGCGCCGCCTGCAATGGTGCGCCGTGGGTCTGGCGGCGCTGGGCGTGGCGCAGCAGGTGTGGCTGGTGGGTAGCGTGCCGTGGATTTCCCTGGTGCTGGCCCTGTCGTTCGGCTTCTACGGCCTGATCCGCAAGCAGGCACCGGTGGCCGCGCTGCCGGGGCTGGTGGTGGAGACCTGGCTGCTGCTGCCGCTGGCCATCGGCTGGCTGCTGCTCAGCCCGACGGCGCAGAGCACCCAGGCGGCCTTCTGGAGTAGCGGCACAGCGTTCTGGCTGGCCGCCGCCGGGCCGATCACGCTGGTGCCGCTGGTCTGCTTCAACGCCGCCGCACGCCATCTGCCCTACGCCACCCTGGGTTTCCTGCAGTACCTGGCGCCGACGCTGGTGCTGCTGCTGGCGGTCATGGTGTTCGGCGAGAAGCTCGACAGCGGGCGGTTGCTGGCGTTCGTCTGCATCTGGGCCGGCCTGGCGGTGTTCAGCTTCGATGCCTGGTGGAACCTGCGGCGCAAACCCTACTGAGACGAGCGAGCATCTGTAGGGGCGAATCTTATTCGCCCCTACAGCCTAATCTCCACCTGGCGAAAAACTGCACGATCCGCTGAAGACCACGCGCGACGCGGCACACAGCCGGGCATCCCCGGCTTATCCACAGTTCCATCCACGGGCTTTGTGCACAAGCTATTGAAATAGCTCGTTTTTTACTCAAGGCAAGCAAAGCCCCGGCGGCCGTGACGGCGGGCCGGGGCTCCCCAGGTTATCCACAGCCTTAACCCCAGCGGCTGGGGATTACGCCCCGCGTCCGCCCGGATCAGCCCTTGCCTTGACGGTCGCTCAGTCCTCGCTGCGCAGGTTCAGCTCGACCATCAGGTCGTCTGCCAGGGTCTCCAGATGGTTCTGCAAGGCCTCCAGCGCCAGTCCCGCAGGCACCGACAACAGCGCCTCGGCGTGGAACAGCAGTTCGCTGCTCATCGGTGCCGGCGCCACCTCCGTGGTCAGGCTTTCCACATTGACCCCGTGCTCGGTGAGCAGGCGGGTGATATCGCGCACGATACCCGGCCGGTCGTTGCCCACCAGATCCAGCAGGATCGGCTTCGCGCTGAGTGCCGGCTCGGCACCGCCGGGTGCCAGCAGCACGCGGATACCCTGGGAACCGAGCGCCTGCAGCGCCTCCACCAGCCCGGCATGGGACTCGGCCGGCACCGCCACCCGCAGGATTCCGGCGAACTGCCCGGCCATGCGCGACATGCGGCTTTCCAGCCAGTTGCCGCCATGCTCGGCGATGCACTTGGCGATGCGCTCGACCAGCCCCGGCTGGTCCTGGGCGATGACGGTAAGAACCAGATGATCCATGCTCGATGTTCCTCTTCTCGTTCGACAGATGCGGCTAGGCCTGCTTGAGCGCCAGCCAGTAGGTCAGGAACACCTGGTCGCGCACGTAGCCCAGCCGCTCGTAAAGCGCCTGTCCGGCCAGATTGGTCCTTGCCGTCTCCAGTTGCAAGCCGCAGGCGCCGGTCGCCTCGGCATGGGCGCGGGCGGCGTTCATCAGGGCCGCGCCGAGGCCCTGGCGGCGAGCCGCCGGGTCGACGTAGAGATCGCTGAGCAGCCAGGCCGGTTCCAGCATCAGGGACGAGAAAAAGGGATAGAGCTGGACGAAGCCCTGCGCATTGCCGGCGGCATCGCGGGCCAGGAAGATCGTCGAGTCGGCGCGCGCCAGGCGCGCGGCGAGAAAGGTGCGGATCGCCGCCGCGGGTTTCGGGGTCTCATAGAAGGCGAGGTAGCCGGCGAACAGCCGGGTCAGCTCTTCCAGATCGGCGGGGGTCGCGGTTTGTACCGGCATCATCGGCTCCGTGGAGGGAAAATCGCAGTGTAGCCGTGACCGCGAGTCGCTTGTCGGTCGCGGAGCGACGCCCGACCCCTGATTTTTCCCGCAGCATCCTGTAGTATGCGCCCGCTCGAACTACATGGCCGGCCGGCCGGGGTTCCGAGCTGGTCCGAAGCAGAGTGAGGCAAGTGATGACTGAGCGCGTTCAAGTCGGTGGCCTGCAGGTCGCCAAAGTCCTGTTCGACTTCGTGAACAACGAAGCCATTCCCGGTACCGGCGTCACCGCCGAGCAGTTCTGGACCGGCGCCGAAGCGGTCATCAATGACCTGGCACCGAAAAACCGCGCCCTGCTGGCCAAGCGCGACGAGATCCAGGCCAAGATCGATGCCTGGCACCAGGCCCGTGCCGGCCAGGCCCACGATGCCGTCGCCTACAAGGCCTTCCTCCAGGAGATCGGCTACCTGCTTCCGGAACCGGCCGACTTCCAGGCCACTACCCAGAATGTCGACGAAGAGATCGCCCGCATGGCCGGCCCGCAGCTGGTGGTGCCGGTGATGAACGCGCGCTTCGCCCTGAATGCCGCCAACGCCCGTTGGGGCTCGCTGTACGATGCCCTCTACGGCACCGACGCGATCAGCGAGGAGAACGGCGCGGAGAAGGGCAAGGGCTACAACAAGGTACGCGGCGACAAGGTCATCGCCTACGCCCGCGCCTTCCTCGACGAAGCCGCGCCGCTGGCCGCCGACTCCCACGTCAATGCCACCCGCTATCACGTCGAAGACGGCACCCTGCTGGTCGAACTCAAGGACGGCACCACCACCGGCCTGAAGGACGCTGCCCAGCTGATCGGCTTCCAGGGCGATGCCCACGCGCCGATCGCCGTGCTGCTCAAGCACAACGGCCTGCACTTCGAGATCCAGATCGACGCCAGCAGCCCCATCGGCCAGACCGACGCCGCCGGCGTGAAGGACGTGCTGATGGAGTCCGCGCTGACCACCATCATGGACTGCGAAGACTCCGTGGCCGCCGTCGATGCCAACGACAAGGTGGTGGTGTACCGCAACTGGCTGGGCCTGATGAAGGGCGACCTCGCCGAGCAAGTCGCCAAGGGCGGCCAGACCTTCACCCGTACCATGAATCCGGACCGCGTCTACACCAAGGCCGACGGCAGTGAACTGACCCTGCATGGCCGTTCCCTGCTGTTCGTGCGCAACGTCGGCCACCTGATGACCATCGACGCCATCGTCGACCAGCAGGGCTACGAAGTGCCGGAAGGCATCATGGACGGCCTGGTCACCAGCCTGATCGCCCTGCACAACCTCAAGGGCAACACCAGCCGCAAGAATACCCGCACCGGCTCGGTGTACATCGTCAAGCCGAAGATGCACGGCCCGGAAGAAGTCGCCTTCACCACCGAACTGTTCGGCCGCGTCGAAGACGTGCTGGGCATGGCGCGCAACACCCTCAAGGTCGGCATCATGGACGAGGAGCGCCGCACCACCGTCAACCTCAAGGCGTGCATCAAGGCCGCCAGCGAGCGCGTGGTGTTCATCAACACCGGCTTCCTCGACCGCACCGGCGACGAGATACACACCTCCATGGAAGCCGGCGCCATGGTGCGCAAGGCGGCGATGAAGAGCGAGAAGTGGATCGCCGCCTACGAGAACTGGAACGTCGATATCGGCCTGGCCACCAGCCTGCAGGGTCGCGCGCAGATCGGCAAGGGCATGTGGGCCATGCCCGACCTGATGGCCGCCATGGTCGAGCAGAAGATCATGCACCCGCTGGCCGGCGCCAACACTGCCTGGGTCCCCTCGCCGACCGCCGCCACCCTGCACGCCCTGCACTACCACAAGGTCGACGTGTTCGCCCGCCAGGCCGAGCTGGCCAAGCGCGAGCGTGCCTCGCTGGACGACATCCTGAGCATCCCGCTGGCGCCGAACACCAACTGGTCGGCCGAGGAAATCCAGAACGAGCTGGACAACAACGCCCAGGGCATCCTCGGCTACGTGGTGCGCTGGATCGACCAGGGCGTGGGCTGCTCCAAGGTGCCGGACATCAACGACGTCGGCCTGATGGAAGACCGCGCCACCCTGCGCATCTCCAGCCAGCTGCTGGCCAACTGGTTGCGCCACGGCATCGTCACCGAGGCGCAGATCGTCGAGAGCCTCAAGCGCATGGCACCGGTGGTGGACCGGCAGAACGCCAACGATCCGCTGTACCGCCCGCTGGCGCCGAACTTCGACGACAACATCGCCTTCCAGGCCGCCCTGGAACTGGTGGTCGAAGGCACCAAGCAGCCGAACGGCTACACCGAGCCGGTGCTGCACCGTCGTCGCCGCGAGTTCAAGGCCAAGAACGGCCTCTGACCGCCAAGCGCCACCCAGAGAAACCGCCCCCCGGGGCGGTTTTTCGTTTCCGCCCGCCTGTCGGCCAGCCGGCCCGCCGAACTCAAGAGCGGGTGGCAGCAGCCGATGCTGTTCTACGATTAGACACAGGTTGTTGCTGCCAGGCAGTCAGGCACGGGCAACCCGACAGGACTCGGACGCTTCGCCAACAGGACCCGCCTCGACCACCCAGCACCCGGCACTCGGCTCGCCGACCCAGGCTGCCCTGCCCCACGCGACACCACCAACCCGCGACCCTCCACTCAGGAATGGGCAACTCAGCGAACGGCTGCGCCCTGACATGCACAGGATCACTTTGCTCTGTCATGAGGCCGAATATCGATGGGTACCAGCAGTTCCTCGAAAGCCATCCCGATCACCCTATGCGCCATCGCGGCCACGTTCATCGCCTTGCTCTACAGCTTTCTGGCGATGAAGCAGGCCTCCTCGGACCTGCGCGAGGTCAGCGAGAACCGCTACAACTCCTACCTGCTGGCGGACGAATTGCGCCAGAGTTCGGATGACCTGACCCGCCTCGGGCGCACCTACGTGGTGACCGCCGACCCGCGCTACGAACAGCAGTACCTGCGCATTCTCGACATTCGCAACGGCAAGGCGCCCAGGCCGCAGAAGTACCACCGCATCTACTGGGACTTCGTCGCCGCGGGCAACGACAAGCCGCGCCCCGACGGCCAGACCATCGCCCTGTCCGAGCTGATGAAGCAGGCCGGCTTCACCGAGGCCGAGTTCGCCAAGCTGCAGCAGGCGCAGGCCAACTCCGACGGCCTGGTGCAACTGGAGGTCAAGGCGATGAATGCGGTGAAGGGGCTGTTCGACGATGGCAACGGCGGCTACACGCGCCGCGCCGAGCCGGACATGGAACTCGCGCGCACGTTGGTGCACAGCCCGGAGTACCACACCTACAAGGCCAACATCATGAAGCCGGTGGACGAGTTCTTCGGTCTACTGGAGGAGCGCACCGGCGCCGCGGTGCAGAACGCCGACCAGGCACTGGGCCGGGCCCAGAACCTGTTCATCGCGGTGCTGCTGGTCTTGATCGCCGAGGTGATCCTGCTGATCTACCTGGGCCGCAAGCAAACCCTCGCCCGGCTCGGGGCCAAGCCGGCCGTACTCGACCAGGTACTCGGCGAAATCGCCAACGGCAACCTGGCGGTGGCCATTCCCGAGGCCAGCGCGGACAGCGCGCTGGGCCGCGTGCGGGTGATGAACGACCGGCTCAAGGCCCTGATCGGCGATGCGCTGGCCACCAGCGAGCGGCTGCATGCGGCGGTCGGCCAGGTCGGCGAGATGGTGGACAACACCGCCGCCAGGGCCGCGCAGCAGAACCAGATGACCGACCTGGTGGCGACCGCGGTCCACGAGATGGGGCTGACGGTGCAGGAGATCGCGCGCAACGCCAGCGGCGCCGCGCACTCCTCGCAGGCGGCGCGCAACGAGGCTCAGCAGGCCAGCCAGGTGGTCGACAAGTCCGCCCGTCATATCGAGAACATGGCCGACGAGATCGGCAGCGCTGCCCAGGCCGTGGGTCATCTGGCTGAGCAGGTCGCCTCCATCGACCAGGTGTTGGCGGTGATCCGCGGGATTTCCGAGCAGACCAACCTGCTGGCGCTGAACGCCGCCATCGAGGCGGCGCGCGCCGGGGAAATGGGCCGCGGCTTCGCCGTGGTGGCCGATGAGGTGCGCACGCTCGCCGGGCGCACCCAGGGTTCCACCGACGAGATCCAGCAGATGATCCAGGGCCTCAAGCAGGGCGCGGAAACCGCCGTCAACTCGATGCGCGCCAGCCAGGCCGCCACGGGCACGGGAGTGGAAGCCAGCCAGCACACCGCTGAATCGCTGCAGCTGATCAGCCAGCAGATCGACCACATCAGCGACATGAACCGCCAGGTAGCCACCGCCACCGAAGAGCAGTCGTCGGTCACCGAGGAGATCAATCGCAACGTGCAGGGCATCGCCGATATCGCCCACTCGACCACCCACGAGGCCCAGCGCTGCCAGGAGGACTGCCGTACCCTGCGCCAGCTGGCCGACAGCCTGGCGGCGCAGATGGGCGGTTTCCGCCTCTGAGACCGCGGCGTTCGAGCGGGCTGGCCCGGCTCAGTCCAGCTCGACGCCGTAGCGCCGGTAGATCTCGCGGATCTGGCCGTTGCCGTAGAGTTCCTTGAGCCCCTTCTGCAGCCGGGCGATGACGGCGGGGTCAGTGCGCGGATGGCAGGCCATGGCCTCCATCATGGTGAGAAAGGGCAGCACCTCCACCGGGCGGTCCTCGGTTTCCTTGGCCAGGCTGCTGATCACCGCTTCGCTGGAGGCCCACAGCGGTGCGCGACGACGCATCAGCTTGAGCAGGTTGAGCGATTCCTTGTTGGAAAACTCCACCTCGAAACCCTCGCCTTGCAGGTATTCGCCGGCACCCGAGCCGAGGTGGCTGAGAATGCGCAGGCCATGGGCATCCTCCAGGCTGCGCAGCGACGGCACCTTGTCGGGCGGCGCATACAGGCTCAGGCGCGAGACCAGCATGGGGCCAACCCAGGCATAGAGCGGCTCGCGCTCCTGCCGGCGTTCCAGCAGCAACAGGCAGTTGCCGGGGCGCAGGCCGGTTTCGCGGATCGCCCGGGTCAGCGGCAGAAAGGTCAGGTTGTATGGCACCCCGGTGTGCCGCTGCAGCAGCGCCGCCAGTTCCACCGCCAGGCCCTGGGCCTGGCCGCGCTCGTCCAGGTAGGCATAGGGCGGTCGCTCCCAGGCGAACAGAGTCAGCTCCAGCGCACGTTCGTCCGCCTGTGGGCCGGCGCCGAGCAGGGCGAGCAGCCAGGGCCAATGCCTAATGCCAAGCACGCAGGGCCTCCTCGTAGCTCAGGGTGCGGCCCGGCGGCCGCTCGTTGGCCAGGGCCGGATAGGGCGCGCCCGGCTGGGCCAACCAGTACTGGGCACCGCGCGCCGGTGCCAGACGTGGCGCGCAGGGGTGATCGCTGCGCTTGCCCAGTCTCTCTAGGTGACGGTCGAACGCCTGTGCCAGCGCCTGCATGGCGCTGGCTGCCGTGCGCTGGCCGGCCAGCGCCGGGTAGGCCTGCCGCCACCACTCGTTGGCCATGCCGGGGTAATCCGGCACATTGGTACCGGTCGGTGTCCATTGCAGGGCCGCGCGGCTGCGGTAGAACTCCAGCAGGCCGCCCATCTGCGGTGCATAGCCATCCATCAGCGGCGAAAAGATGTCGGAACGGCGGATCGGCGTCAGCCCGACGAGAAATTTGCGCAGCGACACGCTCTTCGACACGCTGAACTGGGCGTACAGCCAGGCCGCCTGGCGCTGCCGGGGCGGCGTGTTGCGCAGGAAGGTCCAGGCGCCGACGTCCTGGTAGCCAGACTTCATGCCCTCGCGCCAGTAGGCGCCATGGGGCGAAGGCGCGACCCGCCACTTCGGCAGCCCCTGGCTGTCCATCACGTTGATGTTGGCGCGGGTGTAGTCGCGGGTGAAGGCGGTGTACCAGAAGATCTGCTGGGCGATATGGCCCTGGGCGGCTACGTTGCCGGCCTGGTTGAAGGTCATCCGCTGCGCCTCGGGCGGAGCGAACCGCCGCAGCCAGTCGATATAGCGATCCAGCGCGTAGACCGCCGCCGGGCTGTCGAGCGCGCCGCCGCGGCTCATGCTGGCGCCCACCGGGCGGCAGCCTTCGACCCGGATGCCCCAGTCGTCCACCGGCAGGCCGTTGGGCAGCCCGGTATCGCCGACCCCGGCCAGCCCCAGCCAGGCGTCGGACAGGCGCCAGCCGAGCGACGGATCCAGCGCGCCGTAATCCATGTGGCCGTAGACGCGCTGGCCATCGATCTCGCGCACCTGGTCGCTGAAGAATTCGGCAATGTCCTCGTAAGCCGTCCAGTTCTGCGGCACGCCAAGCTCGTAGCCGTAACGGGCGCGAAAGGCCTTGCGCAGCTCCGGGCGGTCGAACCAGTCCTGCCGATACCAGTAGAGGTTGGCGAAATGCTGATCGGGCAGTTGGTAGAGCTTGCCGTCTGGCGCGGTCACGAAGGGCAGGCCGAGGAAGTCCTGCAGATCCAGGGTCGGCAGGGTCAGCGCGGCCGCCTCGCCCTCGATGAAGTCGCTCAGCGGCAGCACGGTGTCGCCACGGAAGTGCGCACCGATCAGGTCACTGTCGCTGATGTAGGCGTCGTACAGGTGCAGGCCGGTTTCCTGCTGGGCGCGTAGTTTGTTGACCACATCGTCCTCGCCGGTGATCTCGTGGATCACCCGGATGCCGGTGAGCCGGCTGAACAGCGGCGCCAGCACGGTCGCCTCGTACCAATGGGTATCGATGTGCTCGGAGACCACCCGCACGGTCATGCCGCGATAGGGCTTGGCCTGCTCGACGAACCAGCTGAGCTCGGCGCGTTGCTGCGCGGCATCGAGCGTGCTGGGCCGCAACTCGGCAAGGGCCTCGGCCATCGGCTCGGCAGCCCGGGAGAGTGAACTGACTACACAACAGACCAGCCAGAGCCAACGGACCATGAGCGCTCCCTGGAAGAGTTCCCTGCCAAGTGTAGGCGAGGGGTTTCGGCTTGGCTGGCGTGGTGAACGCGCAACCAGCACCGCATGTCCGTTCGGCGGATGGTTCTTCAGCGAAACGCGGTGGGGTCGATATCACACGTCCTAACCGCTGGCACCAAAGCGGCTCCGAACATGACCAATTAATGGCTATCAGCCATTACTCAGGCTTCGCCGGCGCGAATGCCGGCAGCCCCGCCTTGATCCACGACAAATCGCCCCGCGCTCGCTTCACTAGACTTACGTCCAATGTTCCCCCGTCCAAGGGGCAACCGACCATGGCCCATCCCTCAGACGGAAGCGCGGCATGAACACAGCGGACGCCTCCCCACCGGCGGGCAAGCCGGATATCCACGCCACCATGGAATTCCTGCGCCGGTTCCCGCCGTTCAACCAGATGGACAGCGCGCACCTCGGCTACCTGGTGGAGAACTGCCGGCAGTGCCGCTACGCCGCCAGCGAATCGATCATCAAGCCCGACGACGGCCCGGTGCAGCACTTCTATATCGTCCAGCACGGCCGGGTGCACGGCGAGCGCCCGCATTCGGCGCGGCGAGGCACGGAGACCACCTTCGAGATCGCCGCCGGCGAGTGCTTCCCGCTGGCCGCCCTGATCGGCGAGCGGGCCACGCGCACCGAGCACCTGGCCGCCGAGGACACCGCCTGCCTGCGCTTGGACAAGCCGGCGTTCGTCAAATTGTTCGCCCTCTCCAGCCCGTTCCGCGACTTCGCCCTGCGCGGCGTCAGCAGCCTGCTGGACCAGGTCAACCAGCAGGTGCAGCTGCGCGCCGTGGAAAACCTCGGTGCGCAGTACTCGCTGGATACCCGCCTGGGTGAGCTGGTGATGCGCCAACCGGTGACCTGCACCGCGGAGACGCCGGTGCAGAGCGCCGTGCGGCAGATGCATGAGCAGCATGTCGGCAGCATCGTCATCGTCGACGGGCAGCAGCGCCCGCACGGCATCTTCACCCTGCGCGACCTGCGCAAGGTGGTGGCCGACGGACAGCTCGGCCTCGACCAGCCGATCCGCCTGGCCATGACCCCGTCGCCGTTCTACCTGTCGCCGGAGGCCAACGCCTTCGACGCCGCCATCGCCATGACCGAGCGGCACATCGCGCACATCTGCCTGGTCGAGCAGGAGCGCCTGATCGGCGTGGTCTCCGAGCGCGACCTGTTTTCCCTGCAACGCGTCGACCTGGTGCACCTGGCACGCACCATTCGCCACGCCGGCCGGCTGGAAACCCTGGTGGCGCTACGCCGCGACATCCTGCAACTGGTCGAGCGCATGCTTGCCCACGGCGCCTCGTCGACGCAGATCACCGAGCTGATCACCCTGCTCAACGACCACACCGTCTGCCGAGTGATCGAGCTGACCCTGGAAGAAGCCGGCGACCCCGGCGTGCCCTTCACCTGGCTGGTGTTCGGCAGCGAGGGGCGGCGCGAGCAGACCCTGCACACCGACCAGGACAACGGCATCCTGTTCGAAGCCGAGGATGCCGCCGACGCGGCGATGGTTCGCGGCCGGCTGCTGCCCTTGGCGGCGCGCATCAACCAGGCCCTGGCCGAGTGCGGCTTCGAGCTGTGCAAGGGCAACATCATGGCCGGCAACCCGGAGCTGTGCCTGTCGCGGCACGAGTGGTCGCGGCGCTTCGCCGGCTTCGTGCGCTCGGCGACGCCGGAGAACCTGCTGGGGTCGAGCATCTATTTCGATCTGCGCGCGGTCTGGGGACCCCAGGAGGGCTGCGACCTGCTGCGCCGCGAGCTGCTCGAAGCGATCCACGGCAACAGCCTGTTCCAGCGCATGCTGGCGGAGAACGCCCTGCGCCAGCGTCCGCCGCTGGGGCTGTTCCGCGATTTCGTGGTGGCCAGCAAGGGCGCCGAGAAACACACGCTGGATCTCAAGGTGCAGGGCCTGACGCCGTTCGTCGACGGCGCCCGCCTGCTGGCGCTGGCCCACGGGGTGGAGGCCTGCAACACCCTGGAGCGGCTGCGGCAACTGGTCGCCCAGGGCGAAATCGAGGCACTGGACGGCGCCGCCTACGAGGAGGCCTATCAGTTCATCCAGCAAACGCGCATGCAACAGCACCAGCAGCAGGCGCGCCAGGGGCTGCCCTACTCCAACCGCCTCGATCCGGACAGCCTGAACCAGTTGGACCGGCGCATCCTGCGCGAAGCCTTCCGCCAGGCCCAGCGCCTGCAAAGCAGCCTGGCGCTGCGCTACCAGCTCTGAGCCCGGCGCGCGGCCTCAGTAGGCGCGGAACTCCTGGTGGCACGCCTCGCAGGCGTCCTCGACGCGCTGCATCGGAGCGGCCAGGGCCTTGGGCTCGAGGGGCGGCCGGGTGGTCGCCTCGACCAGCGCCGCGGTGCTGTCCTCCAGGTCGCGGGCCAGTTGCTGGAAGCGCTCCTGGCGCTGCCAGACCTCGTCGCGGGCGCTGGTCTTGGCGTCTTCCTTGGCCGCGGGGAAGTGCTGCCAGGGCTGACGCGACAACTGCTCGAGCGTCGCCGCGCCTTCGCTGAAGCGCTGCGCATCGAAGGCCAGCCGCCCGCGCAGCATGCCGCCCAAGTCCTCGCTGGTCTTCAACATCTGCTTGAACAGCGCCTTGCGCTGGCCGAGCGGTGAGTCGGGGTCGATGCGGTTGCAGGCAGACAGGCCGAAACAGAGCAGTAGGGTCAGCAATAACTTGAGGTTCATAAAGGCCCGGGGGAAGACAAAAAGCGACAACGAAGCGCGATTATCCCCCTGCCAGCGCCCGGATACCAGGCGCGGCCGGGCCTACTGCCCGGCGACCGGTGTCCACTCGCCGCCGGCGCTCTCGCAATCGACCTTGGCCTGGGCGCGATCCGGCGCCTGGTAGTGATAGGTCACCAAGCGGGCATCGTCGGGAATCTGCGGCGACGAAAACACCCCCTTGCCGTATTGCCCGGTGGCCTGCTCGTTGGCCAGTGCCGCCTGGGTCATCACCGCGGTGCATGTGCCGAAGTAGCCGGTCGGGCAGTCTTCGCGCAGGCGCTTGCGCGTGCCCAGAGCATCCCGGCTGCGTTCGGCGTCGCAGACCCAGTCCAGCGAATCGGCGGGCATGCCGCGGTGTTCGAAGCAGTATTCGCTCGCGCCGGCGAGCTGCACGCCGCTCTGTTCGTCGCTTTGCACGTAGCAGGAATCGGCCACTGCCGGCAGACAGAGCGGCAGCGTCAGCAGCGCCACCGAGTTGCGCAGGGAAAGCATCATAGCGAGCCTCCAGCTTGAGTGGATTTGCCGGTTGCCAGGCCGGCCCTCAAGTCTGTGACCGACGGGAAGAAACAAGAGTTCGCCGCGATCGCCCAGCGAAGCGGCCAAACCTGGCGCCCGTGCACTGCCATCACAGGGCCGCCTGCTTTAGAATCCGCCGACCAACGCCGGCCCGCATTATTCCTGCGCCGGCTCGCCCGCGCGCCCGGAATCGCTTCCAGGTCGCCCCTCCACCCAATCAAGGGACTGATCGCATGCTCGAAATCGCGGCCGTCTTCATCAGCCTCACCGCCCTGCTCGCCTACCTCAACCACCGCTTCATCGGCTTCCCGCCCACCATCGGCGTGATGGCCATCGCCCTGGTCTTCTCGCTGCTGCTGCAGGGCCTCAGCGCCCTGGGCTACCCCGGCATCAAGCACGGCATCGAGCAGTTGATGGCACGCATCGACTTCAACGACCTGCTGATGAACGGCATGCTGTCCCTGCTGCTATTCGCCGGCGCCCTGCACATCAACCTCAGCGACCTGCACCAGCGGCGCTGGGCCATCGGCTTGCTGGCGACCTTCGGCGTGCTGGTCTCCACTGCGCTGATCGGCGGTGGCGCCTACTGGGTATTCCGGGTATTCGGCTTCGACGTGAACCTGCTGTATTGCCTGCTGTTCGGCGCGCTGATATCGCCCACCGACCCCATCGCCGTGCTCGGCATCATGCGCTCGGCGGGCGCGCCCAAGCCGCTGGAGATCACCATCGTCGGCGAGTCGCTGTTCAACGACGGCGTGGCGGTGGTGGTATTCACCGTACTGCTGGGCATCCTCGCCGCCGGCGAGGTGCCGAGCGTCGGCGAGATCGGCTGGCTGTTCGCCGAGGAAGCCATCGGCGGCGGGCTGTTCGGCGCGCTGCTGGGCTGGATCGTCTATCGCATGCTGAAAAGCATCGACCAGTACCAGGTCGAGGTGCTGCTGACCCTGGCGCTGGTGATCGGCGGCTACACCTTGGCCACCCATCTGCACCTGTCCGGGCCCATCGCCATGGTGGTGGCCGGGCTGATCATCGGCAACCACGGCCGCGAGCACGCGATGTCCGACCAGACCCGCGACAACGTCGACAACTTCTGGGAGCTGATCGACGAGATCCTCAATGCCGTGCTCTTCGTGCTGATCGGCATGGAGCTGCTGCTGCTGCCGTTCAGTTGGCTGTACCTGCTGATCGGCCTGGCCCTGGCCGCGCTGATCCTCGCCACCCGCCTGCTCACCGTCGGCGTGCCCTTCGCCCTGTTGCGCCTGCGCGGCACGGTGACCAACGGCACCATTCGCCTGCTCACCTGGGGCGGGCTGCGCGGCGGCATTTCCGTGGCCCTGGCGCTGGCGCTGCCGGCAGGCGAAGAGCGCAACCTGCTGCTGAACATCACCTACATCATCGTGCTGTTCTCGATCCTGGTGCAGGGCCTGACCATCGGCCGCCTGGTACGCAGCATCTGCGGCAGCGAACCGCGGGCCGGCGGCCACTGAGGCAGCCCGCACAGCTGATCCGCGGCGCTTGGGAATAGCGGCTTACCCGGCTATACTCGCCGGGTTTCACCGGCCGACCCGCTCGGCCGTGCCCGCCACCCGTTCGAGGGGCGCTGCAGCAGGCCAGAAGCCTGTCAGGCTCGAACGGGGCGTTACCCAACGCATCAACGGCGCCCATTCGCACACTACGAATGGAGAGACTCGCATGAGCGCTGTCATGACGCCTGCCGACTTCAACGACTTCAAAGTCGCCGACATTTCCCTGGCCGCCTGGGGCCGCCGCGAAATCATCATCGCCGAATCCGAGATGCCCGCCCTGATGGGCCTGCGCCGCAAGTACGCCGGCGAACAGCCGCTCAAGGGCGCGAAGATCATCGGCTGCATCCACATGACCATCCAGACCGCCGTGCTGATCGAGACGCTGATCGCCCTCGGCGCGGAAGTGCGCTGGTCGTCCTGCAACATCTTCTCCACCCAGGACCAGGCCGCCGCCGCCATCGCCGCCGCCGGCATCCCGGTATTCGCCTGGAAGGGCGAGACCGAGCAGGAGTACGAGTGGTGCATCGAGCAGACCATCCTCAAGGACGGCCAGCCGTGGGACGCCAACATGATCCTCGACGACGGCGGCGACCTGACCCAGATCATCCATGAGAAGTACCCGGCGATGCTGGACAAGATCCACGGCATCACCGAGGAAACCACCACCGGCGTGCACCGCCTGCTCGACATGCTCAAGGCCGGCACCCTGAAAGTCCCGGCGATCAACGTCAACGACTCGGTGACCAAGAGCAAGAACGACAACAAGTACGGCTGCCGCCACAGCCTCAACGACGCCATCAAGCGCGGCACCGACCACCTGCTGTCGGGCAAGCAGGCGCTGGTGATCGGCTACGGCGACGTGGGCAAGGGCTCGGCGCAGTCGCTGCGCCAGGAAGGCATGATCGTCAAGGTCTCGGAAGTCGACCCGATCTGCGCCATGCAAGCCTGCATGGACGGCTTCGAGCTGGTCTCGCCGTACAAGAACGGCATCAACGACGGCACCGAAGCCTGCGTCGACGCCGCGCTGCTGGGCAAGATCGACCTGATCGTCACCACCACCGGCAACGTCAACGTCTGCGACGCCGGCATGCTCAAGGCACTGAAGAAGCGCGCCGTGGTGTGCAACATCGGCCACTTCGACAACGAGATCGACACCGCCTTCATGCGTGCCAACTGGGGCTGGGAGGAGGTCAAGCCGCAGGTGCACAAGATCCACCGCACCGGCAAGGACATCGATCCGGCCAACGACGACTACCTGATCCTGCTCGCCGAAGGCCGCCTGGTGAACCTGGGCAACGCCACCGGCCACCCGAGCCGCATCATGGACGGTTCCTTTGCCAACCAGGTGCTGGCGCAGATCCACCTGTTCAACGCCAAGTTCGCCAACCTGCCGGCCGGCGACAAGCCATCGCAGATCCGCGTCGAAGTGCTGCCGAAGAAGCTCGACGAAGAAGTGGCGCTGGAAATGGTGAAGGGCTTCGGCGGCGTGGTCACCCAGCTGACCGCCAAGCAGGCCGAGTACATCGGCGTCACCGTGGAAGGCCCGTTCAAGCCGGACGCCTACCGCTACTAACGACAGCCCGTAGGGTGGGTCGCGCCGCGCAGCGGCGTAACCCACCATCGCTGACGACGGGCTTTCAGCGTCGCCGCAACCGCTGCCTGGCGGGTTACGCGCCGCACGAGGGCCCAGGATGGTCCAGCTCCAGTGGCTGGTGGCGCTAACCCGCCCTACGAAGGAAACCTTCTCCATGACTCAAGAACGCCGTTACAGCTTCGAATTCTTCCCGGCGAAGACCGAGGCCGGGCATGAAAAACTGTTGGCCACCGCACGCAACCTGGCCAGCTACAAGCCGGATTTCTTCTCCTGCACCTACGGTGCCGGCGGCTCGACCCGCGACCGCACCCTGAACACCGTGCTGCAACTGAACAGCGATGTCGGCGTAGCCACCGCGCCGCACCTGTCCTGCGTCGGCGACTCCAAGGCCGAGCTGCGCGACCTGCTGCAGAAGTACAAGAGCGCCGGCATCCAGCGCATCGTCGCCCTGCGCGGCGACCTGCCGTCGGGCATGGGCATGGCCAGCGGCGAGCTGCGCTACGCCAACGAACTGGTCGCCTTCATCCGCGAGGAAACCGGCGCTCATTTCCATATCGAGATTGCCGCCTACCCGGAGATGCATCCGCAGGCGCGCAACTTCGAGGACGACCTGGCCAACTTCGTGCGCAAGGCCAAGGCCGGCGCCAGCAGCGCCATCACCCAGTATTTCTTCAACGCCGACAGCTACTTCTACTTCGTCGAGCGGGTACGCAAGCTGGGCGTGGAGTTGCCGATCGTGCCGGGCATCATGCCGATCACCAACTACAGCAAGCTGGCGCGATTCTCCGATGCCTGCGGCGCGGAAATCCCGCGCTGGGTGCGCAAGCAGCTGGAAGCCTATGGCGACGATGTGCAGAGCATCCAGGCCTACGGCGAGCAGGTGATCAGCGAGATGTGCGAACGCCTGCTGGCCGGCGGCGCGCCGGGGTTGCACTTCTACACCCTGAACCAGGCCGATCCCAGCCTGGCGATCTGGAACAACCTCAAGCTGCCCCGCTGAGGTCGAACAGCGGGCGAGCGATCGTCCGCTGCTTGTTTTGGCCTAAGCTTTCTCCCATGAAAGCATCGGCAATCGGCCTGCTCGCCCTGTTGTTCTCCGCACTGGCGGCAAGGGCCGACTCCAACACCCTGCAGATCGTCACCGAGCCCTGGCCGCCGTATATCTACGAGGAGCAGGGCCAACCGCGCGGGCTCGACTACGAGATGGCCTCCCGCGTGCTTGAGCGCCTGGGCATTTCCGCCGAACTGAGGCTGCTGCCCTGGCGCCGCGTGCTCAGCCAGATCGAGAGCGGCGAAGCCGACGCCATTCTCGATATCTTCAAGACCGCCGAGCGCGAAGCGCACCTGCTGTTTCCCGAGGAACCGCTGTCGCAGAGCGAGATGGTGCTGTTCTACGCCAGGCAACGACCGCACGCCTTCGACACCCTGGAGGACCTGCGCGGGCTGAAGATCGGCGTCTCACCGGGCTACTGGTATGCCAACCCGGAATTCCGCGAGGCCGACTATTTCATCCGCGAGCCGGCACCGAGCCACGAGGCCAATCTCGGCAAGCTGTTGCGCGGCCGTATCGATCTGGTGGTCTGCGACCGGCGGGTCTGCAGCCACCTGGGAAAATCCATGGGCATCGCCGAGAAGATCGCCTACCACCCGCGCCCCATCAGTCGGGACGCGCTCTACCTGGCCTTTCGCAAGGAAAAGGGCATGGACCGGCTGGTCGAGCGGTTCGATGCCGAACTGCGACGCTTCAAGCAGAGCGAGGAGTATCGCCAATTGCTCGACAGCCACGACGAGCAGACCGCCGAACCGCCCGTCCACTGGCGCTGAAACCCGTCCCGCGCACAAAAAAAGCCCCCACCAAGCCGACAAGCAAGCGGGGGCAAACATATGGGGTAGCTGCTACGCACCAAGCCGGCGACCAACCGGCTGTCCGGGACGAAGACGGTTTCATTGTGCGGCGCCCCCGGGGCGGCGAATTAGCCGAAAGCGACCTGCATTTACGCGTGCCAGCCATTCGCTGCGAGGCGCCCTTGCCGCTAGGCTTAGGCCTGACCAGAATCGCTGTCACCATCACCGACGAGGGCTGCCCCCATGATGCACGCGGACTTGATCGATCAGGAGGACCTGCGCGAACGCCTGTTGGCGCTGGGCTTCGAAGTGCCCACCGGCGCCAGCCCGGAACAGGCCTGCGAACGCGCCGTGCTCGGCCTCAGCGAAGCACGGGCGGCAGCCTTGCGACACCTGGTGGAGCAGATGCTCGGCAGCGGTGCGACCATGCTGCCGGCAGTGCGCGAAGCCATCTCCCGCCACCTGCTGCCAGCCCTGGCGCAGTACCAGCAGAGTCACCGCTGATCCGGCTCCGATAACCTTGCAGGAGCGGGCCATGCCCGCGATGCATTGGCGCCGCCGGGTTTCGCGGCCCGCTCCTACCGAAGCGGGCCGATCGCGGCGCTACAGTCGCACGCTGGCGAATGTCGACTCGCCGCGCGCCTGGCTGAGGGCGGACAGGGCGCCGGCCATGGGCGCCAGTACCATGGCCTGGGGCACGGTCATCAGCATCACCGGCTGCGAGTTGTTGGAACTGGCGCGCTCGTCCCGTGGCGGGATGCCGAAGTATTCGCGGTAGCACTTGGAGAAATGCGGGGTGGAGACGAAGCCGCATACCGAGGCCACCTCGATGATCGACATCGGCGTCTGCTTGAGCAGCTGCCGCGCGCGGATCAGCCGCAACTTCAGGTAATAACGCGACGGCGAGCAGTGCAGGTACTTCTGGAACAGCCGTTCGAGCTGGCGACGGGAGACATTGACGTACACCGCCAGTTCGTCCAGGTCGATGGGCTCCTCCAGGTTGGCCTCCATTAGGGTGACGATTTCCTGCAACTTCGGCTGGTTGGTGCCGAGCATGTGCTTGAGCGGCACGCGCTGGTGATCCTGCTCGTTGCGGATGCGCTCGTAGACGAACATTTCGGAGATCGCCGCCGACAGTTCGCGGCCGTGCTCGCGGGAGATCAGGTGCAGCATCATGTCCAGCGGCGCGGTGCCGCCGGAGCTAGTGAAGCGGTTGCGGTCGAGGGTGAACAGGCGGGTGCTCATGCCTACGCGGGGGAAGGCTTCCTGCATCGCCGCCAGACATTCCCAGTGCACGCTGCATTCGAAGCCGTCGAGCAGGCCGGCGCAGGCCAGCGCCCAACTACCGGTGCACACGCCGCCCAGGCGCCGCCCCTGGCGTGCCTGGCTCTGCAGCCAGCTGATGTGTTCGCGGGTGACGCTGCGCTGGATGCCGATGCCACCGCAGACGATCACCATGTCCAGCGCCGGCGCCTTGGCCATGGCGGAGTCCGGGGTGATCTGCAGACCATCGCTGGCCCATACCTGGCCGCCGTCGGCGGTCAGCGTGCACCAGCGGTAAAGCTCGCGGCCGGACAGCTGATTGGCCATGCGCAGGGGCTCGACTGCCGAAGCCAGGGAAATCAGGGTGAAGTTGTCCAGCAACAGAAAGCCGATGGACTGCGGAGCACGGTTCTGGGGTTGTGCCCCGGGGTTGAACTGCGACATCACGGTACCTCCTCACGCAAAGCAGCTGTGGCCTCGTTCGAGGCTCTCTTGTAGTTATGGCTGTGGGCGCGCCGAAGCGGCCCTGAGCTGTGCTGGAATCAACGCAAATGCCGTGCCCAAACTTGAATGGACGTTCAATTAAAAAAGAACGGTCGCAAACGCCGCTCTAAATTGCGACATCCACCGTTTTCCCGCACGCCCGCGAGCGGGCGGCAATGCCCGCCGCAGCGGGCCCCTGAGCACTTCGGTAGCACTGCCCGAGCGACCGGTGTCACCACACGCACACCCACCCCGGCCAGCGCTAACCGTTCGGTCAGGTGCGCGCCGCCATGCACCATTGGCTGGCGCGCACCCGCTCCCGTGAGCGACAACGGCGCAACGCCGCTCAGCACTCGATGGCATTGACCGCCAGGCCGCCACGGGAGGTTTCCTTGTACTTGTCGTGCATGTCGGCCCCGGTGTCGCGCATGGTGCGAATCACCCGGTCCAACGAGATGAAATGTTCGCCATCTCCGCGCAAGGCCATTTGCGCGGCGTTGATCGCCTTCACCGCGGCGATGGCGTTGCGCTCGATGCAGGGCACCTGCACCAGGCCGCCGACCGGGTCGCAGGTCAGGCCGAGGTTGTGCTCCAGGCCGATTTCGGCGGCGTTCTCCAGTTGCGCCGGGGTGGCGCCGAGCACTTCGGCGAGCCCCGCGGCGGCCATGGCGCAGGCCGAGCCGACCTCGCCCTGGCAGCCGACCTCGGCGCCAGAAATGGAGGCGTTCTTCTTGCACAGGATGCCCACCGCCGCGGCGCCGAGGAAAAACCGCACCACGTCGTCGTCGCAGGCATCCGGGTTGAACTTCATGTAGTAGTGAAGCACCGCCGGAATGATGCCGGCGGCGCCATTGGTCGGCGCGGTGACCATGCGCCCGCCGGCGGCGTTTTCCTCGTTGACCGCCAAGGCGAACAGGTTGACCCATTCCATGGCGCTCATGGTCGAGCCGATCACGTTGGGCTTGCCCAGCTCCTGCAGGCTGCGATGCAGCCGGGCGGCACGACGACGGACATTGAGCCCGCCGGGCAGAATGCCTTCCTGCTTCAGGCCGTTGTTCACGCACGCCTGCATGGCGTGCCATAGCCGCAGCAGGCCGTCGCGGATCTGCGCCTCGCTGCGCCAGGCTTTTTCGTTCTCCAGCATCAGCTGCGACACGCTCAGGCCGTGGCGCTGGCACAGTTGCAGCAGCTCGACGGCACTGGAGAAGTCGTAAGGCAGCACGGTGCGATCCTGATCGAGCTGGCCGGCGGCGGCTTGCGCCTGATCGACGACGAAACCGCCACCGATCGAGTAGTAGGTGTCGCAATGCAACTCGCCCTGCTCGCCGAAGGCGCCGAGGGTCATGGCATTAGGGTGATAGGGCAGGTTTTCGTCCAGCAGCAGCAGATCCCGCGACCAGTCGAAAAGCACCGGCCATTCGCCGCCCAGCAGCAGCCGCTTGCCTTCCCTCAGGGCCGCGATGCGCGGGGCGATCTGGCTGGGGTCGATGCGATCCGGCCATTCGCCCATCAGCCCCATGATGACCGCATTGTCGCTGCCATGTCCGACGCCGGTGGCGGACAGCGATCCGTACAGCCGCACCTCGACGCGCGTCACCTGCGCCAGCAGCCCGCGCTCGTCGAGTGCCTGGACGAACAGCGCGGCGGCGCGCATCGGCCCCACCGTGTGGGAACTGGAGGGACCGATACCGATTTTGAACAGGTCGAACACACTGATGGCCATGCCTTTCTCCTGCAAGTTCGAGCCGTGCCGGACACGCTCGGAGCCGCGGATCATCAGGCTTTTCACTGCCCGGACGGCATCCCACACCGACCCGGCCTTATCCACCAGCGCCGCCCTCAACCCGGGCCTATTCATAACGCCGCGCGCGTTCGGCAGATGCGCTGGAAACGACCTCACCGCTACCAAATGCGACCTCGTCGGTAGGCGCAGCGGCGCAGCCTGCTCCATGATCTGGAGCGACCGACCATCGCCGCGCCGGCCGTCGACGCGACTCAGCAAGGATAGAGATGATGAAAACCGTGATTTCCCTGGGTCTGGCCCTGTGCCTGGCCGCCCCGCAACTGGCCCTCGCGGCCGAGCCGGCCAGTTGCAAGAAGGTGCGCTTTTCCGACGTCGGCTGGACCGACATCACCATGACCACCGCGGTGACCCGCCTGCTGCTCGGCTCCCTCGGCTATGTCACCAGCGTCAAGCGCATGTCCGTGCCGGAAACCTACCAGTCACTCAGCGAGGCGCAGCTCGACGTGTTCCTCGGCAACTGGATGCCGAGCATGGAGGGCGACATCCGTCCGTACCTGGACAACGGCAGCGTCGAGACCCTGCGCGCCAACCTGACCGGCGCCAAGTACACCCTGGCCGTGCCGGAGTACGTCTACGAGGGCGGCCTGAAGAGCTTCGACGATATCGCCAGGTACGCGGACAAGCTGGACGGCAAGATCTACGGCATCGAGCCGGGCAACGACGGCAACCAGCTGATCAGCAAGATGATTGCCGAGAACGCCTTCGGCCTGCGCGACTTCAGCCTGGTGGAAAGCAACGAAGCGAAGATGCTGGCCAGCGTGCAGCGCGCCGAACACCTCGGCCAGTGGCTGGTATTCCTCGGCTGGGAACCGCACCCGATGAACACCCGGATCAAGATGCGCTACCTCGAAGGCGGCGACGTCTGGTTCGGTCCCGACTACGGCGGCGCCACCGTCTATACCAACGTGCGCAAGGGCTATGCCGAGGAATGCCCCAACGTCGGCCGGCTGCTGAGCAACCTGGAGTTCAGCCTGGACATGGAGAACCAGTTGATGGAGGCCGCACTGAGCCAGACCGTCAACCGCCGGCAGGCCGCCAAGGCCTGGCTCCAGGAGCATCCGCAGAAGCTCGATACCTGGCTCGCCGGGGTACAGAGCCGCGACGGCCAACCCGGCGCGGAGCGGGTCAAACGCAAGCTCGGCCTGCTCGACTAGCCGAAAACCCCGCGGCGGATGCGGCGCAAAAGCAGCGGTTGCGACGCCGCCGACACTGGATGCGACCCGCGCTGCGCTGGTTGCGACGCACCCCGTAGGCGTTTGATTTCGCCTGTTCCATGATCGAGACCAGTTCACGCGCTAGGCTGGAAAAACGTGCCGTCCGCCATGCAGAAGCGGCGCACCGAAGTGCCATCACGAAAGCACAGCGGCGCTCAGCCTGTTAGGCTGTCCCCGTCAAACCGTAAGGAGTTCGTCCATGAAAGTATCGAAAACGTTGCTGCTGGCCGCATCCCTGAGCCTACCGCTGCTGACCCAAGCGGCAGAGCCGGAGTCTTGCAGCACAGTACGTTTCGCCGATGTCGGCTGGACCGATATCACCGTCACCACGGCGGTCACCAGCGAGGTGCTCGAAGCCCTCGGCTACAAAACCAAGACCAATCTGCTGTCGGTACCGGTGACCTACAAATCATTGGAGAACAAGGATATCGATGTGTTCCTCGGCAACTGGATGCCGACCATGGAGAACGACATCAAGGAATACCGCGACAAAGGCACCGTCGAAACCGTGCGCGCCAACCTCGAAGGCGCCAAGTACACCCTGGCCGTGCCGAGCTACGCCTATGACGCCGGGCTGAAGAGCTTCGCCGACATCGCCAAGTTCGCCGACAAGCTGGACAACAAGATCTACGGCATCGAGCCGGGCAACGACGGCAACCGCCTGATCCAGGGCATGATCGACAACGACACCTTCGGCCTGAAAGGCTTCAAGGTGGTCGAATCCAGCGAGGCCGGCATGCTGTCCCAGGTGCAGCGCTCGATCCGCCGCGAACAGTGGGTGGTCTTCCTCGGCTGGGAACCGCACCCGATGAACGCCCGCTTCCAGATGAAATACCTCGATGGCGGCGACGATGTGTTCGGCCCCGACTTCGGCGGCGCGACCATCTACACCAACGTGCGCAAGGGTTACACCCAGGAGTGCTCGAACGTCGGCAAGCTGCTGCAGAACCTCGAGTTCAGCCTGGCCATGGAAAACCAGCTGATGGACGCCGTGCTCAACGAGAACCAGAAGCCGGACGCCGCTGCCGAAGCCTGGTTGAAAGCCAACCCGCAGGTGCTCGACGCCTGGCTGGCCGGTGTGACCAGCCGCGACGGCAAGCCCGCGCTGGACGTGGTCAAGGCCAAGCTGGGGCTGTAACCGCCCCGCTCAAGGCCTGATGCCGTCGCCGGCGGGCGTGAATCGCCCGCCGGCCCCCTCCCCTCCCGATGTGATCGGGTGGAGCAACTCCGAGGCGATTCGCCAGGCGGCCGCCTCACTGTTTTCCTCTGAATGTGGACGCTCAATACCATGCTGACTGACCACAAGATCCCCCTCGGCCAATTCATCGCCAACTTCGTCGATTGGCTGACGCTGGTCGGCGCCGACTTCTTCGATGCCTTTGCCGATGGCCTGTCCATGATGATCCAAGGGGTCATCGATGGCCTGCTCTGGTTCAACCCCTACGTGCTGATCGGCCTGTTCGCGCTGCTGACCCAACTGATCCAGCGCAAATGGAGCCTGACCCTGTTCTGCGTGCTGTCGTTCCTGCTGATCCTCAACCTCGGCTACTGGCAGGCGACCCTGGAAACCCTCGCACAGGTGCTGTTCGCCACCCTGGTGTGCATCGCCATCGGCGTGCCGCTGGGCATCGTCGCGGCGCACAAGCCGGTGTTCTACACCGTGATGCGCCCGGTGCTGGACCTGATGCAGACCGTACCCACCTTCGTCTACCTGATCCCCACGCTGACCCTGTTCGGCCTGGGCGTGGTACCGGGGCTGATCTCCACGGTGGTGTTCGCCATCGCCGCGCCGATCCGCCTGACCTACCTCGGCATTCGCGACGTGCCGCAGGAGCTGCTCGACGCCGGCAAGGCCTTCGGCTGCTCCAGGGCCCAGCTGCTGGCACGCATCGAGCTGCCCCACGCCATGCCGAGCATCGCCGCCGGCATCACCCAATGCATCATGCTGTCGTTGTCGATGGTGGTGATCGCCGCGCTGGTCGGCGCCGACGGCCTCGGCCGTCCGGTGGTCAACGCGCTGAATACCGCCGACATCGCCCTCGGCTTCGAAGCCGGGCTGGCCATCGTACTGCTGGCCATCCTGCTCGACCGCGTGTGCAAACAACCCGACGCCAAGGTGAGGGCTGACGCATGAGCATGATCCGTTTCGACAAGGTCGATGTGGTCTTTGCCAAGAACCCACGGGCCTCGCTTGCCCTGCTGGACAAGGGCCTGAGCCGCGACCAGATCATCAAGGAAACCGGCCAGGTGGTCGGCGTGGAGAACGCCAGCCTGGAGGTCGAGCGCGGCGAGATCTGCGTGCTGATGGGGCTGTCCGGCTCCGGCAAGTCCAGCCTGCTGCGCTGCATCAACGGCCTCAACACCGTCAGCCGCGGTCGCCTGTTGATCGAGCATGAAGGCGAGGAAGTGGATATCGCTACCTGCTCGCCGGCCACGCTCAAGGCCATGCGCACCAAGCGCATCGCCATGGTGTTCCAGAAGTTCGCCCTGATGCCCTGGCTGACGGTGGCGGAGAACGTCGGCTTCGGCCTGGAGATGCAGCACCGCCCGGCCGCCGAGCGCAAGAAGCTGATCGCCGACAAGCTCGAACTGGTGGGCCTCAGTCAGTGGCGCAACAAGCGCCCGGACGAACTCTCCGGCGGCATGCAGCAGCGCGTCGGCCTGGCCCGCGCGCTGGCCATGGATGCCGACATCCTGCTGATGGACGAACCCTTCTCCGCCCTCGACCCGCTGATCCGCCAGGGTCTGCAGGACGAGTTGCTGGAGCTGCAACGCAAGCTGCACAAGACCATCGTGTTCGTCAGCCATGACCTGGACGAGGCGCTCAAGCTCGGCTCGCGCATCGCCATCATGAAGGACGGCAAGATCATCCAGTACAGCAAGCCGGAAGAGATCGTGCTCAACCCGGCGGACGACTACGTGCGCAACTTCGTCGCCCATACCAACCCGCTCAACGTGCTCTGCGGCGACAGCCTGATGCGACCGCTGGACGAATGCCGCCGCGAGGACGGCGAGCTGTGTCTGGACCAGGGCCGCGACTGCTGGCTGAAACTCACCGCCGACGGCCAGTTGCAGCAGGCCCGCTGCGGCGATCAGCGCCTGCAACTGCAGAGCTGGCAGGCCGGCGAGCCGCTGTCCGCGCTGCGCCGCGAACCGACCCTGGTCGACCTGCGCATCCCGATGCGCGAGGCGCTGGAAATCCGCTACCAGACCGGCCACAAGCTGGTGCTGCAGGACAACGGCCGCATCGTCGGCATCCTCGGCGACAGCGAGCTGTACCACGCACTGCTCGGCAAGAATCTGGAAAAGGCCGATGACTCCGAGGGCGAGCCCTCCGCCAAGGCCAAGCCGTCGCCGTTGTCGAAGGTCGGCTGAGCGTACAGGGCCAATGTAGGGGCGAATTCATTCGCCTGGGCACGTTAAGGCGAATAAATTCGCCCCTACATTTCCCGCAGCAGCGTAGCCCGGATAAGCGCCAGCGCAATCCGGGGCGGCGCCCCCCGGATCGCATCGCGCTGCACGTCAGTGCTCCCGCTACCTGGCGGCACTGAGCCCGTTCAGGCTAGGCTTCCCGGCGCCCCGCCCGCTTGGCAGCCGTCCACGTGCCACCCTGTCAATGTCGCGTCCCGCTCCGGCGAGGTCGTTTTTATTGATTGTTCGTTCAATAAAAACCTCCTAGACTGTCCGCAGTCCTAGTGCCACGCCGGTTGCGGCGGAGGAGTCGCCTGATGCCCAAAGTTGGAATGCAACCGATCCGCCGTTCGCAGCTGATCCACGCCACCCTCGAGGCGGTCGATCAGGTCGGCCTGGGCGATGCCAGCATCGCCATGATCGCCAAGCTCGCCGGCCTCTCCAACGGCATCATCAGCCACTATTTCCAGGACAAGAACGGCCTGCTCGAAGCCACCATGCGCCACCTGATGGCGGCGCTGAACATGGCCGTGCGCCAACGCCGCCGCGCCCTGGCCGACGACAGTCCGCGGGCGCACATCCACGCCATCATCGAGGGCAACTTCGACGACAGCCAGGTCAACGGCCCGGCGATGAAGACCTGGCTGGCGTTCTGGGCCAGCAGCATGCACCAGCCGTCGCTGCGCCGCCTGCAACGGATCAACGACCACCGCCTGTATTCCAACCTCTGCTGTGAGTTCCGCCGCGTGCTGCCCATCGAAGACGCGCGTGCCGCCGCCCGTGGCCTGGCCGCGCTGATCGATGGCCTGTGGCTGCGCGGCGCGCTGTCCGGCGATGCCTTCGACACCCGGCAGGCATTGCAGATCGCCTACGAATACCTCGACCAGCAACTGGCCAAGCAGGCCGGCTGACCGGTAGGGGCGAATTCATTCGCCCGACGAACCCCGAGCGGGCGAACGAACTCGCCCCTACACCGCTATTCAGGAGACCGCTATGGCTCGCTTCGAACAACAAAAGCTCTATATCCATGGCCAGTACGTGGACGCCACCAGCGGCGCCACCTTCGAGAGCGTCAACCCCGCCACCGGCGAAGTACTGGCCGAAGTGCAGCGCGCCTCGAAGGACGACCTCGAACGCGCCGTGGCCAGTGCCGAAGCCGGGCAGAAGGTGTGGGCGGCGATGACCGCCATGCAGCGCTCGCGCATCCTGCGCAAGGCAGTGGATATCCTGCGTGAGCGCAACGACGAGTTGGCCGAGCTGGAAAGCCTGGACACCGGCAAGCCTTTGAGCGAAACCCGCTACGTCGACATCGTCACCGGTGCCGACGTGCTCGAATACTACGCCGGCCTGGTCCCGGCCATCGAAGGCGAGCAGATCCCGCTGCGCGAGTCCTCCTTCGTCTACACCCGCCGCGAGCCGCTGGGCGTGGTGGCCGGCATCGGCGCCTGGAACTACCCGATCCAGATCGCCCTGTGGAAGTCCGCCCCGGCCCTGGCCGCCGGCAACGCGATGATATTCAAGCCCAGCGAAGTCACCTCGCTGACCACCCTCAAGCTGGCCGAGATCTACACCGAAGCCGGCCTGCCCGACGGCGTGTTCAACGTGCTCACCGGCAGCGGTCGCGAAGTCGGCCAGTGGCTGACCGAGCACCCGCGCATCGAGAAGATTTCCTTCACCGGCGGCACCGATACCGGCAAGAAGGTCATGGCCAGCGCCTCCAGCTCATCGCTCAAGGAAGTCACCATGGAGCTGGGCGGCAAGTCGCCGCTGATCGTCTTCGACGACGCCGACCTCAACCGCGCCGCCGACATCGCGGTGATGGCCAACTTCTACAGCTCCGGCCAGGTCTGCACCAACGGCACCCGGGTGTTCGTGCCGCGGGCGTTGCAGGCGCGCTTCGAGGCCAAGGTGCTGGAGCGAGTCAAGCGCATCCGCCTGGGCAGCCCGCTGGCCGAGGACACCAACTTCGGCCCGCTGGTCAGCTTCGCCCACATGGAAAACGTGCTCGGCTACATCGCCAAGGGCAAGGCCGAAGGCGCGCGCCTGCTCTGCGGCGGTAACCGCGTCACCGACGGCGACTACGCCCAGGGCGCCTACGTGGCACCGACGGTGTTCAGCGACTGCACCGACGACATGACCATCGTGCGCGAGGAAATCTTCGGCCCGGTGATGAGCATCCTGGTCTACGACGACGAGGCCGAAGTCATCCGTCGCGCCAACGCCACCGACTACGGCCTGGCCGCCGGCGTGGTGACCCAGGACCTGAACCGCGCCCACCGAGTGATCCACCAGCTGGAAGCCGGCATCTGCTGGATCAACACCTGGGGCGAGTCGCCGGCGGAAATGCCGGTGGGCGGCTACAAGCAATCCGGCGTCGGTCGCGAGAACGGCCTGACCACCCTGGCTCACTACACTCGCATCAAATCCATCCAGGTCGAGCTGGGCGGCTACACCTCGGTGTTCTGAGCGCCCGCACCACTCCCTCTCCCACCGGGAGAGGGCCGGGGTGAGGGGGCGGTGCAGCGCACTGCCACCAACTCCGGCACCCGAGCAGTCCCTCCGAAGGATGTCCCATGCCACAAGAATTCGACTACATCATCATCGGCGCCGGCTCGGCCGGTAACGTGCTGGCCACCCGCCTGAGCGAAGACGCCGACGTCAGCGTGCTGCTGCTGGAAGCCGGCGGTCCGGACTATCGGCTGGACTTCCGCACCCAGATGCCCGCCGCCCTCGCCTACCCGCTGCAGGGCCGCCGCTACAACTGGGCCTACGAGACCGACCCGGAACCGCACATGAACAACCGCCGCATGGAGTGCGGGCGCGGCAAGGGCCTCGGCGGCTCCTCGCTGATCAACGGCATGTGCTACATCCGCGGCAACGCCTTGGACTACGACAACTGGGCCAAGGCCAAGGGCCTGGAGGACTGGACCTACCTCGACTGCCTGCCCTACTTCCGCAAGGCCGAGACCCGCGACATCGGCCCCAACGACTACCACGGCGGCGACGGCCCGGTCTGCGTGACCACGCCCAAGCCCGGCAACAACCCGCTGTTCCACGCCATGGTCGAAGCCGGCGTGCAAGCCGGCTACCCGCGAACCGACGATCTGAACGGCTACCAGCAGGAAGGCTTCGGCCCGATGGATCGCACAGTCACGCCCCAGGGCCGGCGCTCCAGCACCGCCCGCGGCTACCTCGACCAGGCCAAGGGCCGGCCGAACCTGACCATCGTCACCCATGCCCTCACCGAGCGCATCCTGTTCAGCGGCAAGCGCGCCATCGGCGTCGCCTACCTGCATGGCAACAGCGACAACCCGGTCAGCGTGCACGCCAAGCGCGAAGTGCTGCTCTGCGCTGGCGCCATCGCCTCGCCGCAGATCCTGCAACGCTCCGGCGTCGGTCCCGGCGCGCTGTTGCGCGATCTGGACGTGCCCGTGGTGCTCGACCTGCCCGGCGTCGGCGCCAACCTGCAGGACCACCTGGAGATGTACCTGCAATACGCCTGCAAGGAACCCGTATCGCTATTCCCCGCGTTGCAATGGTGGAACCAGCCGATGATCGGCGCCGAGTGGCTGTTCCTCGGCAGCGGCATCGGCGCCAGCAACCAGTTCGAGGCTGGCGGCTTCATCCGCACCAGCGCCGAGTTCGAGTGGCCGAACATCCAGTTCCACTTCCTGCCGGTGGCGATCAACTACAACGGCAGCAATGCGGTGAAGGAGCATGGTTTCCAGGCCCATGTCGGCTCCATGCGCTCGCCCAGCCGCGGCCGTGTGCAGGCCAAGTCGAAGGACCCGCGCCAGCACCCGAGCATCCTGTTCAACTACATGAGCACCGAGCAGGACTGGCAGGAATTCCGCGACGGCATCCGCCTGACCCGCGAGATCATGCAGCAACCGGCACTGGACCCGTACCGTGGCCGCGAGATCAGCCCCGGCGTCGACTACACCTCCGATGCCGACCTCGACCGCTTCGTGCGCGAACATGCGGAAACCGCCTTCCACCCCTCCTGCTCCTGCAAGATGGGCGAGGACGACATGGCGGTGGTCGACGGCCAGGGCCGGGTGCATGGGCTGGAAGGCCTGCGGGTGGTCGATGCGTCGATCATGCCGATCGTCACCACCGGCAACCTCAACGCACCGACCATCATGATGGCCGAGAAGATCGCCGACCGGATTCGCGGCCGCACGCCGCTGCCACGCAGCACCGCGCCCTACTACGTGGCCCACGGCGCGCCGGTCAGGGGTCCTTCCCTGCGCTGAGCGGCCCGCGGCGCCACCACTCAGGCCGGGCGGGCCAGGTGCCCGTCAAGGAAGGCGAGCACCCGCTGCGCGTAGGCCTGCGGCTGCGCCTCGTAGGCCAGGGTGTGCTTGGCGCCCACCACCTGCCAGAACTCGGTATGGGTGACCCCGGCGAGGGCCTGCTGCAACTGGCGACCATCCGCGACCGGGGTATAGATGTCCTCGTCGCCATAGATCAGCAGCAGCGGCGGTTGGCCCACCAGGCGCGTCGCCGCGTGGGTCGGGCGCAAGCGGCGCTCCCCTGCCGGATAGAGCCACTTGCTGAGCTGGATACCCAGCCGCGGCAACGGGTAGCGGCGCCAGAAGTGCAGCAGGGTCGGGAACGCCGCTTCGACCACCGCCGCCTTGAACGGGTGGCCGGACTCGGCCAGCGCGCACAGGCTCATCGCCGCGCCCATGGACGCACCGACCACCGCCACCGGCAGGTCCGGATAGCAGGCTTGCAGCGCCTGCCCGGCGGCGAGCACGTCCAGCGGATAATCCATGGTCGTCGAGCTGCTCTCGCCGAAGCCGTTCAAGTCGAACACCATGACGTGGTAACCGGCGCCGCGCAGCAGCTCGGCATGCCCATGCTTCAGCCAGAAGCCCTTGGCCGCCACGCCCATGGGATGCGCCAGCAGCACCGCCCCTCGAATCTCCGCCGCATGGCTCTCGGCGAGCAAGGCGGCGAGCGTGGCGCCCGAGCCGCTGGCGACCTCCAGGCGGCGCCACGGTTGCTGGTCTATGTCCTCCGGCCAGCGCCAAGGCCGCATGTAGCGTGCGAAAAAAGGTTTTTTGAACACTCGATAGGCTGTATTTTTCATCGCCGCTTTCCCCGGTTGGCCACGGGCGCGGCGGCTCGCTTGGCGGCCGCCGTTCCCTCTTCGTGGCGCCATGCTAGGCAGCGTGGGGTGGGCTCGCCATGGCGGCAAATGACGAAAAGCATGCGAGATGCCCAGGGGGAATCATGATGAACGTCACCGTGCTGATGGCCGACCGCTGCTCCGCGACCAGCGTGTCGGCAGCGCTGGAATTCCTGGAGTGTGCCAATGTGCTCCACCGCTTCGCCGCCGGACGCGGGGAAGCGAAGGTCGCGGCGCCCTTCCAGGTCCAGAGCGTGTCCGTCGATGGCGCACCCGTCACCTGCACTGGCGGCCTGGTCCTGACGCCACACAAGGCCCTGGCGGACGTCGAGCGGACCGACCTGATCATCGTGCCCGGCTTCATGTTCAACATTCTCTCGGTCCTGCCCGAGATGGGACCGATCTGCGCCTGGCTGCAGCACCACCATCGGCAGAACAGCTACATCGCCAGCATGTGCACGGGCAGCTTCGTGACCGCCCAGGCCGGCCTGCTGGATGGCAAGCGTGCCACCACCCACTGGATTTTCAGCGAGCAGTTCGCCCGGCACTTCCCGCAGGTACGGCTGTGCGTCGAACGCGCCGTCACCGACGATGGCCTGCTGCTCTGTTCCGCCGGGTCGACCACCGGCAGCGATCTGCTGTTGCATATCATCCGCCGCTTCGCCTCGCCGCAGTTGGCCGCCGAATGCTCGAAGAAGCTGCTGATCGACAGCGCCGAGCGCAGCCAGACGCCCTATGCCAGCGCGCAGTTCGACAAGAGCCACCAGGACCTCGAGGTGCTGAAGATCCAGGTCTGGCTGGAAAAGCGCCTGGCCGAACCCATCGCCCTGGAACAGGTCGCCGAGCGCTTCGCCCTGACCCCACGCAGCCTGATCCGCCGGTTCAAGGAAGCGCTCGGACAGACGCCCATGCAATACCTGCAGAACCTGCGTATCGAGCGCGCCAAGCATTTGCTGGAGGGCAGCACGGAAAACTTCGACCGCATCACCCAGCAGGTGGGTTACGAGGATGGCAGCTCCTTCCGGCGCCTGTTCAAGCAACGCGTGGGCCTCTCGCCAGGGGCCTACCGACGACGCTTCAACAGCCAGTACCGTAGTGCCGACCACTGAGGCGCCGCCATAACGTGCCACGGCCCGCAGCCTGAACCACGCGCTCGTGCCACCTCACCGGCGAGGCAGTAGCATGCGCAGCTTCTAGACTGAAAGCGATTGGCCAGCAGAAAAGGAGGCAAGCAGTGCAATGCCCCAAGTGCCAGCAACCGTGTGATCTGCACCGACCCGACTGCCCGCACTGCGGCATCGTGTTCAGCAAGTACGCGCAATACCTCGAACGCCAGGCGGCGGTGGCCGAAGCCCTGGCGGAAAACGAAGCGGTGCCGTCGCTGGCCGCCCGGCTGCGCCAGCGCCTGCTGACACCGCCCGCCGGCGAGGCCTTCTGGTACGGGCGCGCGCTGCTCTGGGCGCTGTTCGTGCTCTGGAGCCTCACCTTCATCCTCGACAGCATTGCCAGCCTGGGCGACTCGCCGGGTTTCCTGCACAACGTCAACCTGCCCTTCCATGAGGCCGGGCACGTGGTCTTCGGCATCTTCGGCCAGTTCATCGGCTCCCTCGGCGGCACCCTGGGCCAGTTGCTGATGCCACTGATCGCCCTGCTCGCCCTGTTGCGCCAACGCGACACCTTCGGCGCCAGCCTGTGCTTCTGGTGGTTCGGCCAGAACTTCCTGGATATCGCGCCCTACATGGCCGACGCCCGCGCCGGCCAGTTGCCGCTGGTCGGCGGCAACTTCGGTCACTCTTCGCCCTACGGCTTCCACGACTGGGAATACCTGCTGACCGAGACCGGTCTGATTGCCCACGACCAAGGCCTGGCCCTGGCCTGCCTCAGCCTCGGCCGCCTGCTGATGCTGCTGGCGCTGATCTGGGGCGGCTACCTGCTGTGGAAGAGCCGGCCCAGCGGCATGGCCGGCTGAGGCGCGAGTTACGGCCGCTCGCGCAGGGCCAGGCCCTTGAGGAAATTGCGCAGCAGCTGATCGCCGCAGGCGCGGTAGTTGCTGTGCCCGGGCTTGCGGAACAGGGCGCTCAGCTCCGGCTTGGAAACCGGGAAGTCCGCCGCCTGCAAGATGCCGTGCAGGTCGTCTTCCTTCAACTCGAAGGCCACGCGCAGTTTCTTCAGCACCCTGTTATTGGTCACCGGCAGCTCGATGGCGCGCACCGGCAGGCTTTCGTCCTTGCCGCGCTTGTGCAGCACCAGGCCGTCGAGGAAATACGCCATCGCCTCGTCACCGCAGGGCTGAAAGCCGGCCTCGTCGTCCTTTCTCAGATAGGCGGACATGTCGGCCTCGGCCAGCGAGCACCCGGCCAGCCGAGCGATCTCGGCCATCTGGGCATCGGTGGCGGCCAGGGTGTAGCGCAGGCTGCGCAGGACATCGTTGTTGAGCATGGGGAATCCTTGTTCGAGTGGGCGCCGGCAGCGGCGCGCGGTGGTTGGGCTCTGCGCGCAAGGTGCCCGCGGTGCCTGGCCTGGCCTTCGCGGGGCGGGAGAACCTAGAAACGTTCGTTTGGCGCCAGGTAGCGCCACTGGCCGGCCGGCAGCTTGGCCATCGGCACGCCGCCGATGCGGATGCGCTTGATGGCCAGCACCTTGAGACCGACGCTGGTACACATGTGGGCGATCTGGCCGGGCAGTGGATTCTTCAGCGCGAAGCGCAGGCGGTTTTCGCTCTGCCAGCTGACCTTGCAGGGCGGCAGCGGCCGGCCGTTGTAGCTGAGCCCGTGATTCAGGCGCTTGAGGCCATGGGCCACCAGCTCGCCGCTGACCTCGACCACGTACTCCTGTTCGAGCTTGGCGGCATCCTCGGTGAGCTTGCGCAGGGTGCGCCAGTCCTGGGTGAAGACCACCAGGCCGCTGGCATAGGGCTCGATCGGCGTGGTCTGGGTCAGGCGCAAAAAATGCCCCTTGAGCGGACGAATGCCCGAACCGTCGTCGGCCCACTGGCTGCCCGGCCCCAGCAGCGCCTCGGCCTCGCTCGGCTCGGCGCCCGCCGGCAGGTGCAGCAGCAAAGTCACCGGGGGTAGCGGCGCCGCCGTGGCGTCGGCATGCAGTTCGATCTTTTGTCCGTCGACCTTGAACTGCGGCTCCTCCACCACCTGCCCGTCGACGGAGACCCAGCCGCCCTGGATATACAGCTCCGCCTCGCGCCGAGAGCAGGACAGCAGTTCGGCAAGACGTTTGGACAGGCGCACGGAATCTGACATGGCAAGGGCCGACTGGAGTAAAGGGCGGCCATTGTACTCCCCGGCGAAGGGCGCGTATCGCGCAACGCCGCCGTCCGCCGGACGAGGGCGCACAGAGCCGGCGCCCGCGCGCCAGCACCGATGGCCCCGCAGGGCTCAGGGCGTGCCGTAGCAACCGCCGGGCAGCAACGCGCAGGCCGGTGGCATCGGCGGGGCCGCCGGCGTGCTCGGCGGCTCATGGCAGGTACCGGCACAGCCCGGCTCGGGCAGGTAGGTGTTCTGCCAGCCAACCCGCTCCGGCAGGGTGCTGATGGGAATGTAGCGGTAGTGCATGTAGCGGTAGTCGCTGGACGCTTCCACCTGGGTGGTGAAGGTACCGGTGCGGGGCCCGGACAGCGGACCGCGCAGCACCTTGGCCCAGGTCGGGTCGTCGGGCGAGATCAGGTAGACGTTGGTGCCCCGGTGGCAACCGGTGCAGGCGGCATTGAGGTTGGAGCCGTTCTTCAGGTCGGCGATCGCCAGGCGTTGGTCCTTCCAGCCGATGAACTGTTCCGGGCTGACGCTGCTCAGCTTGTTGTCCCAGAAGCAGGCGTGCCCGGTGCTGGCGCTCTGGCAGATGATGCCGGCGGGCGAGCCCGGCGCGCCGCTACCGCGCGGCAGGGCGATGCAGGCGCCGCGCTCCACCGGGTCGCTGTAGGTCCAGACCGCCGCATAGTCGCCCGGCGATAGCAGGTTGCGCGACAGCGTGCCCTGGTACTGCCAGGCCGTGCCGCTTTCCGCCCAGTCCGGCGGGATCGGCACCCGGTGCGCGCGGCAATCGGCAATGTACGGGTTGTCACCCGGGGCCGGGTCGAAGAAGTCCAGGCGCTTGAGCAGCTCGATGATCTCCGGTCGCAGGGTCAGCTTGGGATAGCGATTCCAGTAGAAGTCGATCAGCGCGGCGTTGCGCCAGGCCAGGCGCGCCGCCAGTTTTGCCGGCGCGTCCTGCAGGAAGGCAGCGATCACCGCGCTCTTCAGCGAAGCCGCTTCGCCGACCTCGAGCTGCTGGGAGGCAAGCCACTGCCGGGCCTTGTCGATGGCCTCCAGCTTGTCCTTCGGCGGCTCCACGCCGGATTTGAGCACCTCGTTCATCATCGCGTCCTGCAAGGCGGCGATGGCGTCCTGGTCGAGCTTGAGTTCCTTCAGCGATGGGTCGAACAGCTTGCCGTGGCCGGCGTAGGCCAGCCGTTCGACGGCTGGGGCCGCCAGCGGCTGGCCCTGGCGGTCGACCAGGGTCGACGACAGCAGCACGGCGGCGGCGGCGATGGGCAGGGTAAGTAGGGTCTTCATGGCGCTTCTCCCGCTGGTTTGGAGAAATCGCTGTCCGCGTGCGCGGACAGCCGGGCACGAGACGAACGCAAGCGTCCGCAGGTGCCAGCAGAGGGAAGCGACCAGTGGGAAAACGCGGAACAGCCTCCAAGCCGGCGAGCAACATCCCTGTGCATCGCCCAACTTAGCAGCCTGGCGGAGCTGGCGAACGCCGCCGGACCAACGGCAGTGCGCTCAACCACTGTGGACGAAGCGATCGATCACCGGTTGGGCGATAGCATCCAGCCAAACTGGCTAACAGCTATCGCACTGCTACTCTCGGAACATGCCCAGAGGCGCAGGCACGCCCTTCGCCAGACCAACGGACGAGACAGCCAGCAAGGAGCCGATATGGACCTCATCGAGAAACTCAACAGCCTCTCCAGCAAAATACGCCAACAAGCCTCGGCTATAAAAACCGAAGAGGCGACCAAGAACGCCTTCGTCATGCCCTTCATCAATATGGTTCTGGGTTACGACGTATTCGATCCGACTGAAGTGACCCCCGAATACATTTGCGATATTGGAACCAAGAAGGGCGAAAAGATTGATTACGCCATCCGAAAAGAGGGCCAAATTCAAATACTCATAGAGTGCAAGAAGATTGGCGAGCCATTGAACATCAATCACGCTTCTCAATTGTTTCGATATTTTCATACCACCAGCGCACGTATCTCCATTCTCACGAACGGGCAGATTTATAAGTTCTTCACAGACTTGGACGCGCCCAACAAGATGGACGAAAAACCCTTTCTTGAACTAGACCTGCTTGATATCGATGAATATGCCATTCCGGAATTGAGCAAACTGACCAAATCCGCCTTCGATGTCGACTCCATCATCAGTGCGGCCGGCGAGTTGAAATATGTGAGCCAAATCAAGAGAGAGATTGCCTCTCAGTTCAGCAAGCCTGACGACGACTTCGTCAAGTTGTTCGCTTCACGGGTATACGAAGGAATGATCACGCAGAAAGTGCGGGAGCAGTTCAGCGAACTCACCAGAAAGGCAGTCGCACAGTTCCTCAACGACCAGATCAATGATCGCTTGAAGTCGGCCATCAGCGGAGCGGTGCAGCCTACCTATGCTGCGGCAAACGCCGCAGATATCGCCGAGAAGAAAGCGGCCGAGCCGGAAGACAAAATAGTCACTACGCTCGAAGAGCAAGAAGGCTTTCACATCGTGAAGGCCATCGTGCGTACGGTGGTTGACGCCAAGCGCATTATCCAAAGAGATACGCAGAGCTACTTCGGCATTCTGCTAGACGACAATAATCGCAAACCCATCTGTCGACTCCATTTCAACCGAAGCCAGAAGTACATCGGGCTGTTCGACAAGGACAAGAACGAAACCCGCTACCCCCTTAGCTCTCTGGACGAAATCTATGGATTCGCCAACCAACTCAAGGAAACCGTCGGCTTCTACTCCTGAGCCTTGAGGTAGAAGTCCATCGATATAACCCCGTCAACTGATCAGCGCAGATAGCAGACTATGCATCAGCGCTGGCCACTAGCGCCCCCACCCAGCGGAATCTGCACCTCTATCACCTAGAAGATGACGCCGGTCAACACTCTCCCGTTGCCGCTACTCCAGCATTAATGGCCAGTAGCCACCCCTCCAAGCCTGCGCCGCAGCCTGGAGACAGGGACAACCGGAGACCGCCGGCGATGGACAACGAACAAGAATTCCGCCGGCTGCTGCAGCGCACCGGGCTCAACCGGGAGGAGATCCTCCAGCGCCTGAGCTTTCTCGACTGGCTGCCCGAGGACGGCGAGCGGCTGGCGCAGTTCGCGCCGCGAATGGAGGCCGCCCAGCGGCGCTTCATCGACAAGCTCTACAGCCATCTGGCCCAGTTTCCCGGCCCGGCGGGGCTGCTGGACGATCCGGTCGCCACCGCGCACCTCAAGCACAGCCAGCTGGCGTACTACCACCGGCTGTGGCGCGGGCCCTACGACCGGGACTATGTGCTCGACCGGCTACGCATCGGCTGGGTGCACCAGCGGGCCGGGGTCGATCTCAAGTGGTACATGGGGGCCTATCGCCTCTACCTGCAGGAAATGCTCGACGAACTGCTCGGCTCGTCTGCCCAGGCCGCCTGTCTGGGCAGCCTGCTCAAGGCCGTCTGCTTCGATATCTCGCTATCCCTGGATACCTACAGCAGCGCCCAGCACCAGGCCCTGGAAGAAAGCCAGGCGCGCTATGCCCGTGCCGTGCGAGGGGCGAACGACGGCATCTGGGAGTGGCAGGTGGAGCAGGACCGGTTGTACGTCTCGGAACGCTGGGCCGGCATGCTCGGGCTGGAGCGGGACAGCTTGGGCACCACCAGCGAGAGCTGGTTCTCCCGCGTGCATCCGGATGACCTGCCGGGCCTGCGCCAGGCCATCGACGCCCACTTGGCCGGCATCACCCCGTCGCTGCGCCACGAATATCGCCTGCGCCAGCGCGACGGCTGCTACCTGTGGGTACTGGTGCGCGCCGTGGCCGGCGAGGACGACGACGGCATACACCGCCTGGCCGGCTCGCAATCGGATATCAGCGAACGCCGAGCCGCCCAGGAGCAGTTGCGCCACGCCGCGCGCCACCACCCGCTCACCGGCCTGGCCAACCGCACCCGCCTGAACGAGTTGCTGCAGCGCGCCGTGGAGCGCCAGCAGCGGCCCGGCGCGCGCAAGGCCGGCCTGCTGTTCATCGACCTGGACCGTTTCAAGCTGATCAACGACAGCCTCGGCCACCCGATCGGCGACCAGGTGCTGGTGGCGGTGGCCGAGCGCCTCAGCCACTGCCTGCGGCCGGGCGACCACCTGATTCGCTTCGGCGGCGACGAATTCGTCGCCCTGCTCGACGATCTGGCCTGCATGGGCGACGCCGAGCGGGTCGCCCAGCGCATGCTCGACAGCCTGCGCCAGCCGCTGCACATCCAGGAGCAGACCCTGGCGGTCAGCGCCAGCATCGGCATTTCCGCGCTGGAAGGCACGAGCCACGATGCCCTGCAGGCTGCGGACCTGGCGCTGTATCGCGCCAAGGAGGCCGGCAAGGCGCAGTTCGCCCACTACAGCAGCGAACTGCAGGCCAGCGCGCACCGCCAGCTGGAGCTGCAGAACGCCCTGGGGCAGGCGCTGGCTCGGCAGCAGTTCCGCCTCTACTACCAGCCGATCTGTCGGCTCGACCATGGCCAGCCCTACCTGGTGGCGGTGGAGGCACTGTTGCGCTGGCAGCGGGACGAGCAACTGGTCGCCCCGCAGGAGTTCATCGGCTGCCTGGAGGAGTCCGGGGAAATCCTCGCGGTGGGTGACTGGGTGCTTCACCAGGCCTGCACCCAGGTGCGCGCCTGGCAGCAGGCCGGGCAGCGCCTCCTGCGCTGCTCGGTGAACCTGTCCAGCCGCCAGTTGGCCCAGGCCGACTTCGCCGCGCGGGTCGCCGACATCCTGCGGGAAACCGGCCTGCCACCCACCAGCCTGGTGCTGGAGATCACCGAAAGCCAGTTGATGCAGGACTGCGCCCAGACCCTCGCCTGTCTGCGGGAGCTGGCCAGCCTGGGCATCCAGCTGGCGCTGGACGACTTCGGCACCGGCTACTCCTCCCTTGGCTACCTCAAGCGCTTTCCTCTGCACATGCTCAAGGTGGACAAGAGCTTCATCTGCGGCATTCCGCAGGACACCGAGTCCGTGGCCATCAGCCGGGCCATCATCGGCCTCGGTCACAGCCTCGGCATGACCGTGGTCGCCGAGGGCGTGGAGCGCCAGGAGCACCTCGACTTCCTCGCCGGGCAAGCCTGCGCGTTCGGCCAGGGCTACTGGTTCAGCCGACCGCGCCCACCCCGCGACCTGCAACGACTATTCAGCGGCGAAGACTGCTTCGAGGGCCTCTGGTGCCTGCTCGACGCGTCGCCGCCTCCTCAGGCGACCGAAAGGGCACCCCATGAAGACCAACCTACCGATCAGCGGCCGTGAAATCCCCGTCGGCGCGCGCGACAACATTCTTTCCATCACCGATCTCAAGGGCCGCATCACCTATGTGAACCCGGACTTCTGCCGCATCAGCGGCTTCGCCGCCGATGAGCTGCTGGGCCATAGCCACAACATCGTGCGCCATCCGCAGATGCCGTCGGCGGCCTTCGCCCACCTGTGGCAGACGCTCAAGGCCGGGCGGTCATGGATGGGGCTGGTGAAGAACCGCTGCAAGAACGGCGACCACTACTGGGTCAGCGCCTATGTCACGCCGATGCGGCGCAACGGCGAGATTCTCGAATACCAGTCGGTACGCACCCAGGCCGAGCCCGCCAAGGCCCAGGCCGCCGAACGCCTCTACGCACAGCTCGCCGCCGGAGGGGTGCCACGCGCCCTGCGCGCACCACGGCTGTCGCTGGCCCTGCGGCTGAGCCTGGCGTGCGCTGGCGGCGTGGTGGCCGGCGCCGCCCTGCTGGCGCTGCTCGCCGGACTGCCCTGGCTGCCGCTGCTGGGTGGCGCCATCGCCCTCGCCCTGCTGCTCGCCGCAGTCATCCACCATGCCCTGCGGCCCTTGGTGCAATTGGCCGAGCACGCCCGGCGCATCGCCGACAACCCGCTCAGCCAGGTGCTCTATACCGGCCGGCGCGATGTCTTCGGCCAGATCGCCTTCGCGCTGCACAGCCTCGAGGCAGAAGCCGGCGCCATGGTTGGCCGCATCAGCGACTCGGCACGGCAACTGCGCAGCAACTCGGCGGACCTGGCCGCCGCCGTCGACAGCAGTAACCAGGCCTCGCAGCAACAACAGGCGGAGACCGACCAGGTGGTCAGCGCGGTCAGCCAGATGGCGGCCAGCGTGCAGGAGGTGGCGCGGCATGCCCAACTGAGCGCCAGCGCCGCCAGCGAAGCGGACATGGCCACCGCCAGCGGACGGCAACTGGTGGAGCACACCCTGCGGCTGATCGCCGCGCTCGCCGAGGAAATGCATGCCAGCCACGACGCGGTGCGCCAGTTGGCCGAGCGCAGCGAGAACGTCAACCAAGTGCTGGCGGTGATCCAGGGCATCGCCGAGCAGACCAACCTGCTGGCCCTCAACGCGGCCATCGAAGCCGCCCGCGCCGGCGAGGCCGGGCGTGGTTTCGCGGTGGTAGCCGACGAGGTGCGGGCACTGGCCCAGCGTACCCAGCAATCCACCGCCGAGATCCAGGGCATCGTCGACAACCTGCAGCACAGCGCCGGGCAGGCGGTGACGGCCATGGCCAACAGCCGCCAGCAGACCCAGGCCAGCGCCGACCATGCCGAGCAGGCCAACCAGGCGCTGGACGGCATCACCCGCCAGGTCAGCCAGATCACCGACATGAACCTGCAGATCGCCAGCGCGGTGGAAGAACAGAGCGCTGTCGGCGACGACATCCAGCGCAACCTCCACGGCATCCGCCAGGCCGGCGAGTGCACGGTGGCCGCCAGCGGCCGCAGCCGCGCCAGCGCCGGCCAGCTCGCCGAACTGGCAGAACAACTGCACCTGCTCGCCGAGCAGTTCTGGGGCCTGCGCAAGTAGCTCCGCCGGCGTCGGGCAGGCGCGGCGCGTCCGCACATGATCAGGGCCGGACCTCTCCAGGGTCGGCCCATGGCGGCGTTCCGCCAAAAGCCACTCAAGAAGCAGCCGTTTTCCGCCGATAGCCACTGCGAACCCCAGCGGCGAGCCCGGCGGCGTCTATCTTTACCTGCGCTGGCACACGGATTGCGAAGTCCGGGGTTCCTGCCTCGCCTTGCCGTCTTGCGCGGATATAAGAATAAGGAGCTCTCTCGATGTTGCACGCAGCCTCCCGCCTGTTCGCCAACCTTGCCGTGGGCAAGAAGCTACTGCTGGGCTTCGGCCTGGTGCTGTTGCTGACCGTCGCGATGGTCGTGACCGGCTTCTACGCCGTCGATGCGGTATACCGGCGTCATGTGCAATCGGCGCAGTTGGCCGCCATCAACGCGCAGATCCTCCAGGCCCGCAACTTCGAGAAGGACTTCGCCCTGAGCCGGAGCGCCAGCTCGGCGACCCAGGTGCGCGAACGCCTGAACGGCGTCTTTGCCCAGTTGCGCGGCATGATCGGCAGCACGGCGAGCGATGCCCAGCGGCGCGAGCTGGAAGACATGGAGCAGGCCGGCACGCGCTACCTGGAACAGTTCGAGCGCTTCGTCGAACAGCTGGGCAAGGCTCGCGCCGCGCGCGAACAGATGGCCACGGCGGCGGCCGAAGCACGCGATCAGTTCGAGGTGGTGGAGCTGGACATGTACGACGCGGTCCGCGAACTGCGCCTGGCCGGCGACAACCTGCGGGGCAGCGATCCCCTGACCCTGGCGGAAACCGCCTCGGGCCTGAGCAAGCGCATGCTCGACCTGCGCGGCAACGAAAGCCTGTACATCATCGACGGCTCCCAAGAGGCGCTGCAGAGCTGGCGCGAGGTCAACGACGACCTCCAGGGCGTGGCCCGCAGCCTGATGGTCTGGCTCAACGACGAGCAGAAACGCACCATCGAAACCGCGCTGCAGGCCCTCGCGACGTACCAGCAGTCCTTCGAGAACTACCAACAGATGCACGTCGCCAACCTGAGCAACGAGCAGGCGATGATCGAACAGGCGCGGGCGGTGATCGCCCAGGCCGAACAAGCCCAGGCCCGGGAGGAGCAGGCGATGCGCGACGGCAGCACGCGCGCCTTCCTGCTGCTCGGCGGCATGGGCGCAGCGGCGGTGCTGCTGGGGCTCTGCGCGGCCTGGCTGATCTCCCGGCTGATCGTCGGCCCGTTGCGGCAGACCGTGGCGATTGCCCGGCGCATCGCCGAAGGCGACCTGACCCAGGACGTGCAACAGGACCGGCAGGACGAACTGGGCCAACTGCTGGCGGCCATGCAGAGCATGACCGTCAGCCTGCGCAACCTGGTCGGACGGATCGGCGGCAGCGTCAGCCAGATCGCCAGCGCGGCCGAACAGCTGTCGACCATCACCGCCCAGACCAGCGCCGGGGTCCAGACCCAGAAACTGGAGACCGAACAGACCGCCACCGCCATGCACGAAATGGCCGCCACCGTGCAGGAGGTCGCGCGCAACGCGGAGCAGGCCTCCGCGGCCGCGCGCCAGGCCGACGACGAAGCGCGCCAGGGGGATGCGGTGGTGCGCGATGCCGCCGGGCAGATCGGTCGTCTGGCCGATGCGATGGAGGGCACGACGAATGCCATGAACCAGCTCCGGGAAGAAAGCCAGCGCATCGGCAGTGTGCTCGATGTGATCAAGAGCGTTGCCGAGCAGACCAACCTGCTGGCGCTCAATGCTGCCATCGAAGCCGCGCGCGCCGGCGATCAGGGCCGCGGCTTCGCCGTGGTCGCCGACGAAGTGCGGGCCCTGGCCCGGCGCACCCAGGAATCCGCCGGCGAGATCGAGTCGCTGATCGGCCAGTTGCAGAAAGTCGCCAGCGACGCCGCGGTGCAGATGGACGGTAGCCGCAGCCTGACCCAGCGCAGCGTCGAGCTGGCCGACGAAGCGGGCGAGGCGCTGGGCCGCATCACCCAGGCGGTATCGACCATCGAGCAGATGAACCAGCAGATCGCCGCCGCCGCCGAAGAACAGAGCGCGGTCGCCGAAGCCATCAACGAAAGCGTCACCCGCGTGCGTGACATCGGCGAGCAGAGCGCCGCATCCAGCCAGCAGACCGCCGGCTCCAGCGCCGAGCTGGCGCGCCTGGGCAACGAGCTGCAGCAACTGGTCGGGCAGTTCCGCACCTGAGCGCCGCTGGCCGCCGCCAACCGGACGTCGGTACCGGACCGGCGGCCTGGCTGGCCACTGGCTATACCGCGACGCGCTTTGTAGACTCTCGCCCCCTCGCAGCAACGCCATGGCCGGGCCACGGCGTGCTGCCGGCCCCAGGGTCATGCCTCCCCTCGCGCCGATCACCCCTAGAAAGGACATCTTCTTCATGCGAAACATCCTGCTTCTCGCCCTGCTCGGCATCTCCGCCCTGCTCGCCGGTTGCGCCACCGAACAGTCGCGCACCCTCGAGGTCGCCAAGGTGAACTCCGCGCAAAGCACCTACCAGGGCACCCGCAGCCCGATTTCCGTGGGCAAGTTCGATAACCGCTCCAGCTACATGCGCGGGCTGTTTTCCGATGGCGTGGATCGCCTCGGCGGCCAGGCCAAGACCATCCTGATCACCCACTTGCAGCAGTCCAACCGCTTCAACGTGCTGGATCGCGACAACCTCAGCGAAATCCAGCAGGAAAGCGCCATCGCCAACAAGCACCAGCAACTGCGCGGCGCCGACTACGTGGTGACCGGCGACGTCACCGAGTTCGGCCGCAAGGAAGTCGGCGACCACCAGCTGTTCGGCATTCTCGGCCGCGGCAAGACCCAGGTCGCCTACGCCAAGGTCAACCTGAACATCGTCAACGTGAACACCTCGGAAGTCGTCTTCTCCTCCCAGGGCGCCGGCGAGTACAGCCTGTCCAACCGCGAAGTCATCGGTTTCGGCGGCACCGCCAGCTACGACTCGACGCTCAACGGCAAGGTACTCGACCTGGCCATTCGCGAGGCGGTGAACAACCTGGTCAACGGCATCGACAGCGGCGCCTGGCGGCCGGCCGGCAACTGATGAAGGGACGCGCGAACATGAAGTACCCCGCCTTGCTGGCCGCGGCCGGCGCGTTGCTGACCGGCTGTGCCGCACAACCCAAGACGCTGTATCACTGGGACGGCTACCAGCAGCAGGTCTATGAGCACTTCCAGGGTGAAACCAGCGACCCGCAGGCGCAGATCGCCGTGCTCGAAGCCAGCCTGCAGCAGGCCCGGGCCAAGGGCGAAGCGCTGCCGCCGGGCTTCCATGCCCACCTCGGCATGCTCTACGCCGAGGTCGGCAAGGCCGACCAGGTGCGCCAGCAGTTCGAGACCGAGAAAACCCTGTTCCCCGAGTCCGCCGCCTACATGGACTTGTTGCTGCGCAACGCCGAGAAGTAAGAGGTCATGATGCGTTTCAATCCCCTGCGCCTGCTGTTGCCGGTGCTCTGCGCCGTTCTGCTCGGCGGCTGCGTCACCCCGCCCGCGCCCTACGACTACAGCGCCTTTCGCGAGAGCAAGCCGGCGTCGATCCTGGTGCTGCCGCCGGTGAATACCTCGCCGGACGTCAAGGCCTCCTACAGCGTGCTGTCCCATGTCACCTTCCCCCTCGCCGAGGCCGGCTACTACGTGCTGCCGGTGGCCGTGGTGGACGAGACCTTCCGCCAGAACGGGCTGACGAACGCCGACGAGATGCAGAGCGTGCCGCCGGCCAAGCTGCACGAGATCTTCGGTGCCGATGCCGCGCTCTATATCGAAGTCACCGAGTACGGCGCCAGCTACAAGCTGATCGCCAGCGAGGTCGCGGTGACCGCCAACGCCAAGCTGGTGGATTTGCGCAGCGGCCGTCTGCTCTGGGAAGGCAGCGCACGGGCCAGCACGGCGGAAAACCAGAACAACAACAACGGCGGCCTGGTCGGCATGCTGATCACCGCGGCCATCGAGCAGGTCATCAACACCCTCAGCGACCGCGGCCACGAAGTCGCCGGCATCGCCAGCCAGCGCCTGCTGAGCACCGGCGGCCATCGCGGCCTGCTGCTCGGCCCGCGTTCGCCGCAGTACGCGCAGAGCGAACTGGCCGCCCAGCAACAGCCCTGACCCTCGGCCCGGCCAGTCAGCCGATCGCAGAGAGCCTCACGACGGCAGCACCGGCAGATCGAAGAAGAACGTGCTGCCCTCGCCGGGCACGCTGGTGTAGTCGATCTGCCCGTGCATACGCTCGACCAGCATCTTGCAGATACTCAAGCCCAGGCCCGTGCCGCTCTGCCGGCGGCTATCCGAGCCATCGGCCTGGGCGAACTTCTGGAAGATCCGCGAACGGAACTCGTCGGCGATGCCCGGCCCATGGTCCCGCACCTGCACCCGCACCTGGTCGCCCACAAGGTGCGCGGTGATTTCCACCTCTCCCCCGGAGGCAGAAAACTTCACCGCATTGGAAATCAGGTTGCTCAGCACCTGCTGCAGGCGCAACTCGTCGACCTCTACCGGCACCTCGGCAGGCAGAGCGCTGTCATCCAGCAACAGCGTCACTTGAAAATCCTCGGCGTAGCCCTGGTTATGCAACAGCGCCTCCTGCAACAGGGGGCGCAAATCGGCGCGGCTCAGCTCCAGGCTCGTCTGCTCCAGCTCGAGCTTCTCGATATCGAGGAGATCGTTGACCAGGTGGATCAGGCGTTCCGAATTGCTTTGGGCGATAGTCACCAGTTGCTGTGCCTGTTCGGGCAACTGCCCGACCGCTCCCGCGGCGAGCAGACCCAGCGACCCCTTGATCGAGGTCAGCGGCGTGCGCAGCTCATGGCTGACGGTGGCAACGAACTCGCTCTTCAACCGGTCGACCTGCCTGCGCTCGCTGATGTCGTGCAGCAGGCAGATATAGCGCAGGCGCCGCGGCAGTTCATAACGACTCAGGCTGACTTCCAGGTCCAGCGACTGGCCATTGGCCCCCCGGGCAGCGACCTCGCGGGGCTTGCCAAGCTGCTCGTCCGACTCCGGGAGTTCTTCCAGGCGTAGCGCCGGCATCAGTTCGGCGAGGGAGCGCCCGATCATCCGCTCCTGGGCATGGCCGAACAGCGCGGCGCTGGCCGGATTGGCCTGCTCGATCCGCCCCTGTTCATCGAAAATCAGGATGCCCTCGGCAGCGTTCTCCAGGATCGCCCCCAGCTCCAGCGTCCGCTGTCGCACCAGGTGGCGAACCTGCTCGGCACGCCCGGTGATACTCAACAGGAAGCCTCCCAGCAAGCTGCACAGCAACAGCCCGCCCGCCAGCATCGCCCATGGCTGCAGGCCGTGGTTACGACGCAGGAAGGCCTCGGTGGGGCTGATGGCGACGCGTAGCTCGCGGCCTCCGACGTGCAAGCGATCCACCAGCATCAACGCGCGCGCGTAGTCCGGCAGGTTGATCTCGTCCGGGCCGTACAGCCGCTGGGGCGCTGCCTCGGAAACATCCATCAACTGCAACTGGTAGCCATCCCGGGGATAAGCCTTGAGCGCTTCATCGATCAGCGCGGCCAGGCGCAGCACCACCACCGCATACCCTTGCAGGCGCTGCCGCCGCTCAAACTCGTCCTGCGGCCAGGGGCCGGCATAGACCGGCTGCAGCAGCAGGACCCCCGGTTGGGGGGCGCTGACGTCCTGAAGCAGGGTGATCGGCGCGGTCATCACGGTGACGCCAGTGTCCCTGGCATGATCCAGCGCTTCGCGACGATGCGGGAACGCCGCCACATCGATGCCCAGTACCCGGGCATTGCTTTCCATCGGTGCGATGAATGCCACCGGAACGTAACTGTCGCGCTGGCTCGCCACCCGCAGGCCTCCATTGCCATCGGGTTCGAGAATGCGGAAGCCGGTGAGGCCCTCGGCGGCCATCCGCGCCTCGAAGGTCGCCCGCTGTCGACCGCTCACCAGCGGGTCCCAGCTCACCGCAGTAATGCCCGGGTAGGTATCCGGCAACCTGGCCACGAAGGCCGCGAACTCACTGGGGCTGACATGTTCGGAAGCGGCAAACAGGCGCTCGATCGACTGTGCCGTCTTGGCATAGAGCTCGAAGCGGAACTTGAGTGTCGCGATCATCAGCTTGGCCTGCACGTGAAAGCGCTGGCGCAGGTCCTTCTGTTCCGCGTCGCTGGCCAACACGAAGACCAGCACCATCAGAGCACAGCTGATGAGCAGCGGCAGGCCGACGCTACCGGCTCGGTTGCGCCACAGCTGCCTGGGCTCGGCAAACAGGATGAACATCAGCGGGGTGGCAATCAGCACACCGATGCTATCGCCCACCCACCATGTCCACCAACTGAACGAGACGTCATCCGCGGCGATGACCTGATTCAAATACAGCCCGCCAACGCCGACGCTGGCACTGAGCAGACAGGCCAACGGCCCACCCAGCAACAGCAGCAGAAAGATGCTGCGCTCCTCGGTCAGCCCGTTGGGAAAGCCCACCACGCGGCGGATCGACCAGGCCCCGACCAGCCCCTGCAAGGTGGACCCGAAGGCGATGCCCGCCGCGACCTGCAGGTCATTGAGCCCCCACTGCATCAATCCGCCGGGAGCGACGCTGAGATTGAGCAGGACCGACCCCAGGAACACACCGATCAACATCGGATAGCCCCAGATCAGCACCGCAGCCAGGCCGATGCCCACGGGTGGGAATATCGCCGAGGCGAAGCCCGGTGGAATCGCCAGCATCAGCGCAAGGCGCCCGGCAATCACATAGGCCAGGGTCAGCAACAGGATCTTCAACGGCACGGTAGACATGGGTGGCAACGACATAGCAGGCCGGGGCTCCTAGCGCGCGAGCGGAGCGGTCATGGGGTTCGCAGCACATGGGCCCGGGATAAGGTCCGTCACCACTGCCCTACTGTATATATGCGCTAGTCGCGGTCGGCGCCAGTTTCCGCCACGCGACGGGCGGCTGATTACCCGCCCCCGCCCTCTCTGAATGTGTGCGGGGCGCCTGCCATCACGACCGCTCATCCGCAACGCTGGCACAAACCCTCTACGGCAGCGCATTCCCGACACGCGACCCGGAACCTCGCCGGGACGGACCAGTCAACGCTCACGCGGACGGCGCCCCGTCGATCCAGTCACCCCCACGGGAGTCCTTCACCATGCCTCATCTTTCCTTCATGCGCGGGTTGCTCTGGTCGCTCTTGGCCACCGGCCTCTTCCCCTTGGCGCACGCCGAGTCGATCGTCGACCGCAGCCCCCTGGCGGCGACCGAGACCCGAGCGGTCGCGACCAGCGCCGCGCAGACCACCACGGTGAACGGCATCGCCTTCGCCAGCAAATCCACCGGCGGCGCCGGACCGGAGCAGAGCTGGAACATCTGGTCCAATGGCTATATCGAGCACGGCTTCAACCTCACCGACCCCAGCCGGCTGACCATCGTCGCCAAGGGCGACTACGCCGCCGGCGCCTGGCCGCGCATGGTGGTCTCGGTGGGCGGCAGCCCGATCCGCACCTTCACCGTCAGCAGCAGCACCTGGAAGACCTTCAGGCTGGACGTCAGCGGCATGCCCGGCAATCAGCCGCTGCGCATCGCCTTCACCAACGACCACTACGCCAACGGCGAGGACCGCAACCTGTACGTCAAGTCCGCCAGCGCCACCACCCAGGACGGCGGCACGCCGCCGGCCACCACACCGGTGGCGCAGAATGGCCAGCTGCGGGTGAACGGCGTCGACCTGGTCAACGCCAACGGCCAACCGCTGCAGCTGCGCGGCATGAGTTCCCACGGCCTGCACTGGTTCGGCCAGTTCATGAACAGCGCCAGCATCAAATGGCTGCGGGACGACTGGAAAGCCAACGTGGTGCGCGCGGCGATGTACACCGCCGAGGGCGGCTACATCAGCAACCCGTCGATCAAAAACAAGGTCATCGAAACCGTCGACGCGGCCATCGAGCATGGCCTGTACGTGATCATCGACTGGCACATCCTCTACGACAACGACCCGAACATGCACAAGACCGAGGCCATCGCCTTCTTCAAGGAAATGGCCCAGCGCTACGGCAACACGCCCAACGTGATCTACGAGATCGCCAACGAGCCCAACGGCAACGTCAACTGGAACCAGCACATCCGCCCCTATGCGATGGACGTCATCAACGCCATCCGCCAGGTCGACCCGGACAACCTGATCCTGGTCGGTACCGGCACCTGGAGCCAGGACATCCACCACGCCGCCGAGAACCCGCTACCGCAGGGCAACCTCCTGTATGTGCTGCACTTCTATGCCGGCACCCACGGCCAGTACCTGCGCAACCGCATCGACTACGCCCGCGACCTCGGCGCGCCGATCTTCGTCTCCGAGTGGGGCACCTCCCAGGCCAGCGGCGACGGCGGCGTGTACGAGAACGACACGCGCACCTGGATCGACTTCCTCAACCAGCGCAACATCAGTTGGGTGAACTGGTCGCTGGCGGACAAGAACGAAACCTCCGCCGCCCTCGCCCCCGGCGCCAGCCCCACCGGCGGCTGGTCGAGCAGCCAGTTGAGCACGTCGGGCCGGTTGGTCAGGGAATTGATGCGCAACTAGCGAGACGCTCGCCAAAACCTGAATCCGAGTAGGTTGGCGCTGAGCGCAGCGAAGCCCAACAAGGGGCGCAGCGCCCCGGAGAGGCCTGCTTGCGATTTCACCGGTCCGCCCGCGCCAGCTCGCCGGCGCGGCTCAGGCGGTAGCGCGCCAGGTCTTCGGCCAGGAACAGCCGCCCCTGGTAATGCTGCGCCGCTTCCAGCCGAATGTCCTCGATGGAGGGCGAGCGGTCGCTATCGGCCTGGTAGCGCGGGCTGAAGTGGGTGAGAACCAGACTCGGCAGTGCGGCCGCTTGCGCGAACGCGGCGACGGCCGCCGCCGCACTGTGCCCCACATCGCCGACCTTCGCCGCCACGTCCTGCGTGTAGGTCGCTTCGTGTACCAGCACCTGCGCCTGCGCGCAGGCATCGCGCAGCAGCTCGGGACGGTCGTTGTCGCCGCCCACCACCACGCACCGCGGCGGGTGGGGGAAATACAGGTAGTCGCGGCTGCGCAACAGCCGATCCTGATACGTCACGTCGATGCCCTTGTGCAGCTTGCCCCACACCGGCCCGGCCTCGACGCCCTCGGCCGCGAGCTTCGCCGTATCGAGGCTGGGCGCCAGGTTGATCTCGGTAAAGCGGTAGGCGAACGACGGTACGCGATGGGACAGCGGATAGGCCTCGACCTGGAACCGCTCGTTCGCCCACTGCCCCTGGGTTTCCACCGCAATGAATTGCAGCTCGTAGGGCAGGAACAATTGCGTCTGCTCCTGCGTTGCCCGCAACCAGGACTCGATGGCCGCCGGCGCGACCAGCGTCAGCGGCCGCTTGCGCCCCAGCATGGCCGCGCTGGCCAGCAGCCCCGGCAAGCCGTAGCAATGATCGCCGTGCACATGGGTGATGAAGATCGCCTCCAGGTCCATGGGCGACAGCGAGGTCTGCAGCAAGCGGTGCTGGGTGCCCTCGCCGCAGTCCACCAAGTACCAGGCGCCGCCGGATTCCTCCTGCAGGGCCAGGGCCGTGACATTGCGCTGTCGGGTGGGCGTGCCGGAGGAGGTGCCGAGGAAGATCAGGTCCATGCCGTACTACTCCCGAATGGCTACAGGGAAGGAACCGCTCACTGCTCCGCCTTGAGCAGCACGAAGGCTTCGCCGCCCCTGCGGTCGTGGGTGAGGATAAAGCGCTGGTCGCCCAGCGTGATCATCGTCGGGACCGACTCCCCTACCGGCGTGCTGGAAAGCGCCCGCGCCGCCTTCAGCATCCGTATGGTGAGGCCGTCGTCGTTCTGCGACGGCGTGGTCACGGCGCACTCCTTGCCGGCCTTGACCTGCACGCCGAGGCTCTTGTCATCGGTCATGCCCAGCGTCAGAAAGCCCATGTCCTGCATCTGCATGACGCCATGCTCCCTGGCGGCCAGCTCTGCACCGGCAAAGCTCGGCGCCTTGCGCAGGCAGATGTCGCGGAACGCCGCGATGGCCGGGGTTTCCGGCGAATCGGCCGCGTTCGTGCGGTCCACCGGGCTCTGGGTAGTGCAGGCCGATGCCAGGGTAACGGCGGCGAGCAGGCAGGCTCTTTTCATGATCGATCTCCACGACGACAGACAAGGGTGCGGGATTCTGCGCCCTGCGCCGGGCAACTTCCAGCCATCGCGCCGCGCCCGTGCAATCGCCCGGTGGAACCCTTTTCCTCCTGCTGCCACTCACTGGCCACCACAACCCGCTCAGGAGGCGTCATGTTCAGGGCAATCCAGGGGCAGTCCAGGCCCTCCCAGGTGCAAGAAACCGCGGGGCCGGGGGCGGCCAGCCGTTCTCAAGACCCGCAGAGCGCGCTGCATGGCGCGAGTACCACCCCCTGCCCCGGCGTCCTGCAGCAGCCGCAAAGCCATGGCGACCGGCGCATCGATCAGCAGATCGAAAAGCTCAAGCCCCATATTTCCGAAACGCCGCTGAGCGACGGCGCCGCCAGCGCGTTTACCGGCCGAGCCCAGGCACTGGAACGGATGATGAAGGGCGAGGTGCCCAGTTTCGAAAAGATGCGCGAAGGGGTACGGGGCGCGAAGGAGGCCGGCACCTTCTACGCCAACGGCGGCCTGGACTCGGTGAGCGCCAGCGACGTGGCCGAGGTTGGCGGCGCGGCGGCGAAACACGCGCTGGCCAACCTGTCGCCCCTGGAGGCCCTGAGAAAGGCACCGGACGCGCTGGCGAAGACCAGCGATGCGGCGCACACCGTCGCCACCGCATCCGATCACAAGAAGGCCGAACTCAAGGACACCTTCGACCGGGTGGTCGACAGCAAAACCACCCAGGCGGCGTCTTCCGTGGCGACCGGTGTCGTGGTCGGACGCGGGCTCTCAACCGCCGGGCGGGTGGTCGGCGCCATACCGCATCCCGTCCCGAAAGTACTGGGCGGGGTGATGATGGGCGCGGGCTTCGGCTTCCAGATACTGGGGGGCGCCAACGCCGCCTATCAGATGCACGACCTGGGCAGCGAGATCGACAGGATGCGCGGCGGCGACTCCGGTCCGACCCCCGCCTTCGACCTGGCCAAACAGAAGATCGAAGACTTCAACCAGAAGACATCCAGCTCCTGAGCACCACCCACCGACTACAGCGAGAATCGCCGTGATTGATGCCTTGAACCGAGACGTACTGCCGGTCATTGCCCGCCGCTTCAATATCGCCAACCTGCGCCTGGAACCCTTGGGCACCGCCGGCCTCAAGCTGAAGACGGGGCAGGAGCTGTACCTGGAAGTGAACGCCGCCACGGACAGGCTCTATGTGTACACACCGCTGATGCCGCTGCCGAAGCAGGACGAAGCCAAGCTGGCGCTGTATTCGATACTGCTGGAACTCAACTGCGTCGAGAAAGGCACCCACTGGGGCAGCCTGTCCATCAACAGCCAGTTGAATACGGTCATTTTCCAGGTCGCGCTGACCCAGGCAGAGCTCGACGCGGACGTACTGGAGCACGCGCTGACCCACCTCGTCCAGCGCAGCGACCAGCTCAATCGCCGCTTGAAGGCGGCCTGAAGCGACCGCCGGGGCTCGCCTTGCCAGCCCCAGGCGTTCTCCGGCGGATGCCAACCGCTCACCGGCGATGCAGACGCCAGCGGCCTTCCTGCCGCCGCCATGGACTGATTTCGCCTGCCTGGCACGCTCCCGCGCAGCGCGCCGACACCCGGTGCGCCACCCGCTATACGGGCCGGAAAGGACCGCCCTGCTCGCGCCACTCCGCGTCCTGCTCAACCGACCGCCTGCGCAAGTCGTTTGACATCAAAGCATTACTGCCTAAGAATTTCACCCGGCTAATATTATCGCCGCTGAACATGTAAGCGGTATTTTCTGGAGAAAACAGAAGAAAAAGGGGAACAACATGCGGACCATTCATTTCAAATCAAAGCTTATTGCCGGCGCCCTGGGCGTCGCATTCGCCAGCCTGTTTGCCACGGGCGCCAGTGCGATCACCCTGCAGGAGGCCAAGGACAAAGGCTTCGTCAACGTGGCCGTCGCCAACGAGATTCCCTACGGCTTCGTCAACGCCAAGGGCGAGGCGGAAGGCGCCGGGCCGGCCGTCGCCACCGAGGTGCTCAAGCGCATGGGCATCGACGAGGTGCAATGGGTGGTGACCCAGTTCGGCTCGCTGATCCCGGGGCTCAAGGCCGAGCGATTCGACATGGTGGCCGCCGAGATGGCGATCCTTCCGGAGCGCTGCAAGGCAGTGATCTACTCCGAGCCCAACACCAGCTACGGCGAGGGCCTGCTGGTGCAGAAGGGCAACCCCCACGATCTGCACGGCTACAAGCAGTTCGCCGAGGGTGATTTGAAAGTGGCCATCATGGCCGGCGCCGACCAGCTGGAAATGCTGCAGAAGCTGGGCGTGCCCGAGGCGAACATGGTCACCATCAACAGTAATTCCGATGCCATCTCCACCGTTTCCACCGGCCGCGCTGCCGCCTATGCCGGCACCGGCCTGACCGCCAGCCATCTGGCCGAGATGAGCGATGCGGTGGCCCTGGCCGAGCCGTTCGAAGACCCGGTTATCGACGGCAGCGAAGTGCGCAGCTGGGGCGGATTCACCTTCGCCAACAGCTCGGAGGACTTCCGCGATGCCTTCAACGCCGAACTGACCCAGTTCAAGCAGACCGAGGAGTGGAAGAACATCCTGCAGAAGTACGGCTTCACCCCCGCCGATATCCAGGGCTCGTTCGCCAAGACCACCGAGCAGCTGTGTAACGCCGGCTAAGGCAAGCGGCGCCGCCGCACCAGGCGGCGCCCTTCTCAACCCCCGCGTTCGCCTGGAGGTTCACCGCTCATGTGGGACTACCTGCCGCCCCTGCTGGAGGGCGCATGGGTCACCGTGCAACTGACGTTGTGGTCGACCCTGCTGGGTGCGCTCTGCGCCTTCGTTTTCGGCCTGGGCCGGCTGTCCGCCAACCCGTTGCTGAAGTCCGTTTCCGTCTCCTATATCGAGATTTTCCGCGGCACCTCGCTGCTGGTGCAGATGTTCTGGATCTTCTTCGCCCTGCCGCTGCTGGGCGTGCGGCTGTCGCCGGTGACCGCCGGCATTCTCGCCCTGTCGCTGAACATCGGCGCCTATGGCGCCGAAGTCGTGCGCGGCGCGGTGAAGTCGGTGCAGAAGAACCAGCTCGAAGCCGCCAAGGCACTGAATTTCACCGCGCGCCAGACCCTGTGGCGCATCGCCTTGCCACAGGCGCTGCCGGAAATGATGCCGTCGTTCGGCAACCTGGCGGTGCAGAACCTCAAGGACACCGCCCTGGTGTCGCTGATCACCCTCAGCGACCTGGCCTTCCGTGCAGAGAACCTGCGCAACCTCACCCAGGACAGCACCACCATCTACGGCATGACGCTGTTCCTCTATTTCGGCCTCGCCCTGGCCCTCAGCGCCCTGATGAAAGTCCTCGAGCGCTGGGTCGGCCGCTGGCGCAAAATGGGGGCCCGCTGATGCTGTTCGGTTACCACTGGGATACCAGCTCGCCGCTGGCATTCGCCCTCTCCATCTTGCCGATCCTGCTGCGCGGCATGGTCGTCACCCTGCAGGCCGCGGCGCTGGGCTTCGTCATCGCCGCCATTCTCGGCTTGGTCTTCGCGGCATTGCGCGGCGTGCGCTCACGGCTGGTCGCCTGGCCAACCGCGCTGATCGTCGAGTTCTTCCGCGATACGCCGCTGCTGGTGCAGCTGTATTTCCTCTACTTCGTGCTGCCCGAATACGGCCTGTTGCTGCCGGCGTTCCTGACCGGCGCGGTGGCGCTCGGCGTGCAGTACAGCGCCTACCTGTCGGAGGTCTACCGCGCGGGGCTGGAGGCCGTGCCGCGCGGCCAGCGCGAGGCAGCACGGGCGCTGAACCTGCCGCCGGCGCACACCTTCGTCAAGGTGATCCTGCCCCAGGCGCTGCCGCGCATCGTGCCGGCGCTGGGCAACTACCTGATCTCGATCATGAAGGACGTGCCGGTGCTGTCGGTGGTGACCGTGCTGGAGATGCTCAGCGTGGCGAAGATCATCGGCGACCGCACCTTCCAGTACCTGATCCCGCTGACCATGGTCGGCGCGCTCTACCTGCTCCTGACCCTTCTGGCCGCTTACCTGGTACGGACCCTGGACGTCCGCTTGCCTAAACGTGGGATACCGCTGAAATGACAGACACCCTGGTTCGCTTCGAGAACGTGACCAAGCGCTTTGGCGAATACACCGTGCTGGACAACCTCAATTTCGAGGTGAAGCGCGGCGAGAAGGTCACCATCATCGGCCCCTCCGGGTCGGGCAAGTCCACCGTACTACGGGTACTGATGACCCTCGAACCGATCAACGCGGGCGTCGTCTACGTGGACGGCACACCGCTCTGGCACGAGGAAAGGAACGGCACGCTGGTGCCGGCCAGCGAAGCCCACCTGCGCCGGATGCGCAGCAACCTGGGCATGGTGTTCCAGCAGTTCAACCTGTTCCCGCACATGACCGTACGGCGCAACCTCACCGAGGCGCCGGTACGGGTGCTCGGCCTGTCGCGCAAGGAAGCCAACGCGCGTGCCGAGGAACTGCTGGACATGGTCGGGCTGAGCGACCAGGCCGACAAGTTCCCGCCGCAACTCTCCGGCGGCCAGCAACAGCGGGTCGGCATCGCCCGCGCCCTGGCCATGCGCCCGCAGATCATGCTGTTCGACGAACCGACCAGCGCCCTCGACCCGGAACTGGTGGGCGAAGTGCTCAAGGTCATCCAGCGCCTGGCCGAGGAACACGACCTGACCATGCTGCTGGTGACCCACGAAATGGACTTCGCCCGGCGCATCTCCGACCGCGTGTGCTTCTTCGACCAGGGCGCGATCCGCGAAGAAGGCCCGCCGGAGCAGATCTTCACCGAGCCGCAGAACGCCCGCACCAAGGAATTCCTCCATGCGGTGCTGCATCCGGAAGACTGAGGAGCAGACGCCAGTCGCGCCAGGAAGAGCCCAGCCGCATCCTCAAGCGGTGTCTGGCCTTCGCCCGGAGTGTTTCCTAGAAGCGCCAGCGCAGGCTCGCGGCCAGGGCGTTGCTCGCGCTGCCCGAACCGCTCATGCCTTGGTAGCGCAGGTCCAGGCCGATACCCGGAGCGATGGCGTAGTCGGCCTGTAGGTCGCACAGCACGCTGCTTCTCGGCAGACGCGTACCCAGCACCCGGAACGGCTCGCCCTCGTCGAGCCGCAGCTCCAGTTCGGGGCGCAAGTCGCCTTGCAGGGTGCGCAGCGCCAAGCTGCCCTTGAGGATCAGCTCGCGGCCGAACAGCTGCGTCTTCTGCTGCCCCCGGCTGCCCAGGGTCGAGCTGAGCACCTGGGTCGCCTGGCTGGAGGCGCTCAGCGCGGCGCTGCCGCCCTGCTCGCGAAAGCCCTCGACCCGCTGCTCCAGGCTGACCATGCGCGCGAACGGCTCCAGGTAGGCTTGCTGATCGTCGCCCATGCGCCAGGACAACTCACTGAAGCCCTGGGCGATGCCGACGTCGTAGTCGCTCGCCAGACGCTGTGGTCCGTCCACCAGTTGCAGGCTGCGCCGGCCATCCACCTGATGCACGCTGTAGCTGGCGCCTAGGGCGAACCTGAGCTTGCCACCCGGCACAGGCCACTGGTTGCCGGCATAAACGGCGGAACGGTAGCTACCCGCGTCGGCATCGGCACTGCGCGAACTCACGCCCAGTTGCTGATCGCCATAGCCGACCGCCACGCCCATGCGCCAGCCGCCGAAGAGCGGCCAGTCGCTGCCCATAAGGACGCCGTCCTGATCCACCACCACCAGCCCGGCGTTGCCGTCATCACGGGTGCGCTGGTGGCCGGTCTGAACCTGCACCCAGAACGGCAGGGCGCGCTGCGGATCGTCGAGGTTGGCGCCAAGGTTTTCCAGCGGCACCCAGGGCACGCTCAGGTCATCGAGCAGCAGCGCGGTGGCGAAACTGGCGTGGGCATCGCCGGACAGCCGGTCATAGGCCGCCGGGACCTGCTCGATGCTGAGATTGAGCAGGGTCCGTGCAACTTCGTTACTCGGCGGCAGGCTGGCGGCACCCTGGGCGAAGGCACGCTGGTTGGGCGTTTGCGCCAGACTCTCGAAGGTCACGTCATTGCGCAGCAGGGTCAGGAACACCTCGTTGCTGCTGTAGCTGAGGCTGGGGTCGAGAAACGCCAGGTTGCTGGTCACCGCATCGAACTGCCCGAGCAGCGAGCTACCGCTGCTGAGGATGCTGTAGGTGGTGCCCAGCGCATACGCGCCCGGCCCGGCCAGCACCTGCACGGTACCCGCCAGGCTGGCCTGCCCGGTGACGATGAGACGATCGGTATTGCCGGCGGGGTCCACCTCCACCTGATACACCGAGGCGCTGTCGAAGGTGAGGTCGCCATTGATGGTCAACGTGCCGATGGAATTGCCGGGTGCCAGGATGCCCCCGGCATCCACCACGACCGCGCCGACACTGCCCGAGCCGCCGAGAATGGCACCGCTGCCGACCTGCACCGTAGACGCCAGAGCACCGTTGACCCGCAATGTACCGCCGCTGACCAGGGTGAAACCGCCAAAGGTGCTGTTGCCGGAGAGCACCAGGGCCCCGCCGCCGGACTTGATCAGCCCGCCCGTGCTGACGATGCTGCCGGCAAAGCTGGTATCGCTCGCCTGATCCACCGTCAACAGGGCGCCGCCCAGGTCCAGGCTACCGCCGCTGCCGGCCAGCGAAGCCATGGTGAGGTCGAAGTCGTTCAACTCCAGCACCCCGCCGTTGATGGTGTAGGCACCATTGCCGACGAAGGCGCCGCTGGAGCCCTGGAACAACGAGCCCGCCTCCACCCAGGTACCACCGCCGTAGCTGTTGGCGCCATCCAACTGCAGCACCCCGGCGCCCAGCTTGATGAGCGCGCCGGCGCCGCTGAGCGCGGTCGCCAGGGTTACCGTATTGCCATTGGTGTCGAAGCGGCCGCCGGCAGCACCCAGCGGCTGCAGACGGTCGGAAATGTCGTCCGTATTGCCCGGCGCCCACTGCAGCCCGCCGCCGTCCAGGGTGATCAGGCTGAGGTTGCTGCCCAGGCTGTCGGCGCTGGTGAACTTGATCAGCCCGCCCTCGACACGGATGGCGCCGTCGTAGAAATCGCTGCTGTCGCCAGTCAGGCTCAGCGTGCCCGTGCCCACCTTCAGCAATCCGCTGGCACCGCCGCCGTGCAGCGTACCGGCCATCACGGTCGACAGGTTGTTGCTACCCACACTCAGCAGCACCGAGCCCAGGTAAAAGTCCCCCGCCCCCTCGATGGAGCCGGCACTCACCGAACCGCCGCCGAAGAACTCCACGGAGCCGCCGGCATTGGCCACCAGCCGGGCACTGCCCGCCGTGCTGTTGTCGTGGAACTGCGTGGAGCCGCCGTTCTCGTTGACGATGGTCGCGCTGCCCGCACTGCTGTCGCCATGGAACTCGACACTGCCGTCCAACTGGTTCACCAGGGTGGCGCTGCCGGCCGAGCTCTGGTCGTTGAACTCGGTCACCGAGTCATCGATGTTGGTGATGCTGGCCTGCCCGGCGGTGCTCTGGTCGTTGAACTGCACCGTCCCCGCGACATCGTTGGTGATGGTCGCGCTGCCCGCCGTGCTCTGGTCGTTGAAAATCAGCGAACCGCTGGTATTGTCGATCGCCCCGCTGCCGGCGGAATCCGTGCCGGAAAACACCGCGGCCTGCCCGGCCATGCACATCTGCAGCAACAACCCGCCGCACACCAGCCGCACCCGCCACTCGCACCCCATATCGCCCCCTTCGACGCCGAACCGACGCCGGGCAAGGCACAAGACCACCGCCCTCGCGAGCGCCCGAACTAGCTGAAGCCTAGCCACTGGATGGCGGAGTGCCATGTGGTTGAGGTGCCGTTGGGCGAATGAGTTCTTTTGGCAGGCAGAAGGTGACTCCAGGCCAGGCCGAGCCCCTGTGGCTCCAGTGCATTTGCTCAAAACGTGCAGGGTGCGGGCAGCGCAGCGCTGAGGGTTCACCCTGGGCGTTCGCCCGGTAGCTCGACCAGCGATATTCAGCTGGGTGTTCAACCATGCCGGCACGTACAGGATTCATCTCAATGTATCGATAACAGGCCAGCACATAAGCCTCTTCCTGCATGAGGCAAGAGCGGAAACGACCCTCCCACAGCGTACCGCTACGACGGTAAGTACGATTGACATACTGCACATAACGCTGCCCCAACCCCTTCATCATGAGCCCTGCACTATCAGGACCTTCGGGCGTGACCAATAAATGAACATGATTGGTCATCAGACACCATGCATGGATCGCACATCCATGCTTCTTTGCTTGCTCCACCAATACATCCAGATAAAAAAGATAATCCTCACCCGCGTAAAAACAGGCTGAACGATTATTTCCTCTCTGAATCAGATGGAGTGAAACTCCTGGCAATGAAATGCGCGCCCGACGTGGCATAAAGACCTCCTTCCATAGAGCCCACAATCCCTAGATCAATAAACGTGGTCTGTCCCCTATTGCTTTTTCAATGTATCGATAACAGGCCAGCACATAAGCCTCTTCCTGCATGAGGCAAGAGCGGAAACGACCTTCCCAAAGCGTACCGCTACGGCGGTAAGTACGATTGACATACTGCACATAACGCTGCCCCAACCCCTTCATCATGAGCCCTGCACTATCAGGGCCTTCGGGCGTGACCAATAAATGAACATGATTGGTCATCAGGCACCATGCATGGATCGCACATACATGCTTCTTTGCTTGCTCCACCTGTACGGACCGGAGACATAGGTGACAGGTGTGCGGAGACATGGTTGACACATTCGGCAGTGACTTGCCGAGCCGACGACCATGCCCTGGAACACAAAAGACGCCATGAGCCTACGAGAAGAGTTTGTCCAGTTAGCCCAGCAAGAGGGAGCTAACCGCCGCGAGCTATGCCGACGCTTTGGTATCAGCCCGCAAACCGCCTACAAATGGCTGGCCCGGCATGAGCAGCAGGGACGCGCTGGCTTGGCCGACCGTTCCAAACGTCCGAAGACCAGTCCGTGCCTCACGCCTATCGGGCTGGAATCGCTCGTTGTAGAGCTGCGTCTGAGCCATCCGTACTGGGGAGGGCGCAAGCTGAGCCGGCGCCTGCAAGACCTGGGATATCCAGCCCTCGCCCCCAGCACTGTCACCAGTATCCTGCATCGCCATGGGCTGATCGATTCCCTGGCCTCGCAAGCGGCCACTCCCTGGAAGCGCTTCGAGCACGCCGCCCCCAACGACCTCTGGCAAATGGACTTCAAGGGGCATTTCCAGACCACCGAAGGGCCCTGCCATCCGCTGACCGTGCTGGATGACCACTCGCGCTTCAACTTGGGCCTCCACGCCTGCGCCTGCCAACGCCACGACACTGTGCAGGACCATCTGATCCAGATTTTCGAGCGCTACGGCTTGCCAGTGCGTATCAATACTGACAACGGCGCGCCCTGGGGCGCCCCGAGCCAGCCTGGGCAACTGACCGAACTCGCCATCTGGCTGATTCGGTTGGGTATACGCCTGAGCTTCAGCCGGCCCTACCATCCACAGACAAACGGCAAGGATGAACGTTTCCATCGCTCGCTTAAGGCCGAAGTTCTCAATGGCCGCAGTTTTCATAGCCTGCGCCAGGCCCAGGATGCCTTCGACCGCTGGCGCGAGATATACAACCACCAGCGGCCACACGAAGCCCTAGGCATGGCCACTCCTGCAACGCGCTACCGGATCAGTCCGCGGGCCTACCCCGCGCAGTTGTCCGAGGTGGAGTACGGACCGGACGATACGGTGGTGACAGCCAAGGCGCTGGGAATGATCCGTTTCAGAGGGTGCAGCTACAAACTGTCCAGTTCGCTACGCGGTCAGCAGGTGGCCATCCGCCCCGACAGCGATACCGACGGTGTGTACGGCGTGTATTTTCTTCATCACCGGCTGATGCAGATCGACCTGCGTGAAGCGGTCCTAAACGATGCATAATCCGTCAACCATGTCTCCGCACATGTGTCCACCATGTCTCCGGTCCGTACATCCACCAATACATCCAGATAAAAAAGATAATCCTCACCGGCGTAAAAACAGGCTGAACGATTATTTCCTCTCTGAATCAGATGGAGTGAAATTCCTGGCAATGAAATGCGCGCCCGACGTGGCATAAAGACCTCCTTCCATAGAGCCCACAATCCTAGATAAATAAACGTGGTCTGCCCCTATTGCCTTGCTCTTTTTGGTCAGGACCGGATCAGGACACTATTGTCTTTTCTTACTTTTTCTCTTTGAGTTCACCTTATGATTATTCTTCGCAACATTTTCATAACTAAAACCCAGCCCCCCCCGCCCATAGCCAAGTAACAATCAAGAGCCTCCTGACCTTCACTCTCGCACTCAAACTCTATATAGGATGGAACGTTGAACTGGTCTCCCCCTCCACCCTCCACCCTCCAACAACCTCACATAAAATTCTAGCACCTGAATAATCTGGGAGTTCTCAACAAGAACTTTCATTTCATCGACATATTCACACTCAATAAAGACCCTTCCCCCGACAGTTCGAACATGGTGAGCGTTCCCTGTCCCTAGATATCCCTCCTGCGCCTCTCCTTTATCCACTGCGTTAAGTCGGTCAATCCATGTTTGCGCGGAAGACGGACAGCCAACATCGTCAGAGAACCAAGCTGTCACCTCCCTTACACCAGGGCCCTGCTTAGGAACTGCACGAACGTCTTCACCTAGATCACTAGCGGAGATCCCAAACTGCTGAGCCACCTGCAATCTGACTAAATACAGTTTTCCCGATTCCATAGACTAACTACTTACCTTGATATACAGGCCAAGAACAATTGGAGGAACAATTGGGGACAGACCACGATTACACTCAAAGAAAACGTGGTCTATCCCCTATTGTTCTTGACGCTAGGCCGGCTAATGGGCGCCCCCTTTTTTCACCCTATTTTTCAAAAAACTTCATGCCTGAGCAAATGAAAGAGGCCGTCTTTCCTAACGATCCGCTCTATAGAGGATGAACGCGCTGTTTCATTTATGTAGAGCAAGACGGGAAAGCTCGGATAATCCTGCTCAACCGGCTCACCATCAAACGGATCAAGATTTAATTTGATAACATAGTGCTCCGCATCACTATACCCCCATAAATAGTAAATACCGCCTTGATAGGTGCTTTCTTTTTCCTCAAAGGAAATCCTAAGGATTTCTTCCACGCGATCCTTCGCCTGAAGAAGGCTTAACCCAGTCACACCATATAGATCGTACGCAATAGTCATTTAGGCAGAACCACGCTTGGAGCTCGACCTGCAGCTGTTGCCGCAGAGTCATAAATCATGAAATTGACTTCACGCCCGGCCCGCTTGCTTAACTGACTTGCCAAATCTCTCAGACCAAGAGCTTGAATAATAGGGGACAGACCACGATTACACTCAAAGAAAACGTGGTCTGTCCCCTATTGTTTCATGCTCAAGGAGCAACAGCCATTTGATGCAAAGCGCTGTTTCGCCTGAGCGGCGAGTAAGGTGACAGCAGGTCAGCCGGCAAGGGGACTGGATGCGAGCCAAGTGGTCTGAGTGGAGGCCTGCTGTCACCGCCTGAGGGTTGTTGTATCCGGGTCGTCTGCCGGGTGAGCCAGTTGGGGATTGGACACGCGATGCGTGAGCCACAGGTCTGTGATGATGCCCGGACACTACGGCGGCACCAACGTTTCTCTGGGGCGGATCACCGCCAGGGCGGCAGGCAGTAGAACCAGCCTTGCCGCTTGATCCATATGGGTGACAGGCACGACTCGGTCGTAGCCAGGAATGAGGAAACGGACTCGACCGGATCAACCGATCAGGTTTGGAAACGGAGAACCCCCTGCCGAAAATCAACGGCAGGGCATGCATGGTTTCGGCCTTGACGAAGGTCCGGCTAATGGGTGTCCCCTATTATTTCCTAGGACGGGACACCCCATTGTCCCTACTTGGCTATCACATATAGACAACCTTGCTGACAAGCTTGAAATCCACTTCTTCCGGTTTTGTCACAGCGAAATTATCAACTGCATTCGTAAGGCCATGCGAAACAACAAATGAATGATTACCCTCGCAATAAAATCTCAAGCCAACCTCATTGGGCAAGTAGTCTTTTGCCAGCCCATCCACCCCCCTTAAATACAACTCTATCTGAGTGACCTTTCTACCAATAAACTCCTTCCAAAAATTAAAACCAAACTCTGCGACATCAATTGCTAAGTATTGATCATCCTTTTCTATAACCTCCGCACGATCATGGTCGCCCTCAATCCTTAAGCAAACTGATACCAACTCATCAGAACTGGTTAAGCCAACAACCCTGCCGGAGCTAAAATATATTAAAAGCGGTCCAAAGGCGTAGTGTGAGAATGCATATTCAGCAGACTCAGCTGAACAAAGGTTAGGCTCGCCATCCTCAGGCATCACCAGCCTAACTATCCGCATAATTGACTCCTCTTTGATTGACATCAAGAGATCCGCACAGCTAGACGGAACCCTATACTCCTCATCCGAGATCATAAGTTCCTCCTCGCCGCCTCAATTAATCGATCTATTGTTTTTAGATTGCTCGCTGACGGCACTTTCCCTGGCGTTACCTTGACCGGATCAGCGATAACAACTCTACCATCTCTTGCGATAAGAAACTGCAAGTCATCAACACTCACCTTTTTGCTTAGCAGAATATTTTTTATATTTGTCAGATCATTAATGCTTCTCTGGTTTAGCAACTCACTCTCACCAACTATTCTTGGCCCCTTCCCAGGAATAGTTTTCACGACATCCTTTGAGCCTTGAGCAAACCGATCCATTAATAGAGCAGGTTCGCCATCAACCTTAATCATCTTTGCATTAACGGTGGGCAATCCGAGCTCATCCAGCTTCTTCAGGGCTTCTAACTCCTTGGTTAAACTGTCCGCACTTTTTCCGGGTTTAACTAGCGCAACAACTTTATCCTTTCCATATGCAAATACTTTTTTAAACCCGCCTTCCCCTAAAGGCTCAGCGAGCTGACTACGCGATATACTTGGCGCTCTGCTAAGCAGAGCCTTACCCACCAGTCCTCCCGAAACAGCCGCAGATATGCCAGCGGCAATCAGCATGGCCTTTTCTGCGTCTAAACCATACTTCTCTTCAAGATGTTGCGCATAGGCAGCATTAGATACAGCACCCTCTGCCTCTATCTGCTGCATAAGCAGTGCAGACATATCTGCCTTCATCTGCCAAGGAATGTCTTCCTTAAAAGACGAGTCAATCACCCGCCTAACCAGCAAGCTGCCGGAAACTATATCACCATATTTTTCTTGACAAACTGCCGGACTGCTAGCGCACTCAACAATCAATTTGTCCTGCTGTTGCAGGCTGAGCTCACGGAACGCTTTAATAACTTGGTCACAGCTATTATCGAACTTGCACTCTTTAGCACGCCCTACGAATTTCTGAATCTGAGTGGGGGTCAGATAGTTATTCCCCGTCTCGATCTGTGCCGCATTCGCCGCTACCGCTGCATCACCTCCAGCCGCAGCCGTGATACCAGCTACCAGATTGCCGATCAGGTTCAAACGCGTCTGCTTTTCTTCATCGGTCATGCCCGATGCGTCCAGGCCACTCAGGCTATTCAGCAGGTTATTGAGCACGACGCTCGCACTACCGCCCAGCGCACCTGAACTGCAACTCTGATTCTGCGCAGCCGCCCCTGCGCAACCCACTACGGCATGTAGCGCTACGCGTGCGGCCTCGGAGTCAAGGCTGTCGGCGACATGCTTGACCTGCTCTACGGCCAACGCTTGCAGGTAATTGACAGCGGCGCTTTGCAGAAACTGGGAGCTACCGCCCGTGACGTTGCCACCTGCCGCACCACTTAGGGCCATCATCAGGGTGCGGCCGGTACCGCCGACTTCCCACGTCTGGTTTTCCGCAATCGCCCGTTTCAACTGGTCGATTCTCTGCGGATCGCGCTCCTGCTCCGGCCTAGCCATTTCCGCAGCCAATTCCCTCTTGGCGTTCGTCGACTCCTGCGCTCGCTCGGCCAGGAAGGTACCAACGTTCTGCACGAACTGGCGGGTAATCGCAAAACCTGCTTCGATCTCCTCTCGATCGAAAACCTTGCCGAGGGTGTTGCTGCCATCCTTGTCGCTGGACACATCACGATTGACCCCTGCAACCGCTTCGTCTGCGCTTTCGCCTGTCAGCTGCCGTTGCCTGGCCTCGTCGGTGATGGTGATCTGGCCGCCGCTGATGCCGCTCTGGGTTCTGCTGCTGTCTTTATCGCTGGCACTGAGCGCTATCGGTGTACCGGCGGTAACGCCAGGCTCGTGCAGCGGCTTACCATCCGCGCCCTTGATGACGTTGCCTTGCTTGTCATAAGCGTTGCCGCTGTAGCCCCCGCTCAGGCTTAAGCTGGTGGCCTTGTACTCGGCCTCATTCTTGATGTCGGAGTGGGTCAGCGTGCCGGTGGTCAGGCTGTTCTTGCCGTCCGCCACGGCTTTATCGGTGCTGGCGATGACCGCGCCCTTGAGGTCGGTATTGCCTTTCACATCGATCTGAAAGCCACCGTCGCCGGCCTTGATGCCGGTCTGTTCGGTCACGCTGGCATAGCGGCTGTCGATTTTCTGCTGGCTAAAGGCGGCGTTGGCGCTGCTTGATGCGCCATAGCAGAACGGCGGGATGCATAGACTGACACCAACGCTGGCGTCTTGCTGTTTGGATTTGTAGTTGTCGATGTCTTGCTGGCTGGCCAGATTGAGGTCACCGCCAACCTGGGCTTTCACTTGGTTGGCACTGACTACCGCGCCTTTGAGAGTGGTGTCCTCACCACTGATCAGGTTGACGGTGTCGCCCGCACGCACGGCAGCGTTGCTGTGAGTAACGCTCTCACCCTCGCTGTAGCCTTTGCCTTTGTTCGCAGCCAAATCGAGAGTAAAGCCGTTCTGCGACCCCAAGCCGAAACCAACGCCCACACTCCAGCCGCTATTGGCATTCTTGCCATGCAACTGTGCGGTGTTTTGGGCCGAGAGCAGGTTGATGTCGCCACCAGCCTTGAGATTGACGTCATGGGCCGCATCAATCTGGCTGCCGACCACGTTCAGGTTGCTGTTCTTGCCATCACCAACCGCACTGATATTGACGTCGCCGCCGGCAGCGATGGTGCTGGCCACCACGTTCTGCCCGGACTGGGAGCTACTGCTGCTGCCCTTGCTGTTGCTAAGGTTGACGCTGATCTTGATGCCGGTGAGGTTACCGCTCCCCATGGCCTGCGCGGCTTCGTAGCCCCGCTGAGCATCCATGGCAGTATTGACCGCCGCTAGGGTCTTGAGGCGCGAATCCTCGGTCTTGCCCGCCGCGTCGCTCATCTGTTGGATGTTGCGCACAGCATCCACCAGCGGGACGCTGACGGTGCCGCCCACCGCGGTGCGATTAGAGCTTTGCTTTTGGGTGGCGCTGAGTTTGTCGTAGCCGGCTTCGATGTCGACCTGTTTAGCGATGATGCTGACGTCACCGTTCGGCGCTATTACGTGGCTGGCGACCTGGCGGTAGCGCTCGCCGGCCGTTAGCTCGACATCTCCTCCCAGGGAAGCAATCTGGCTGGCCGTTTGGGTGACGCTGCTGTTTGTGTTGTTTTCTTTGAGGCTGGCGACACCTGTGGCGCCCTGATACCAGTTGCCAATCTCACCGGTGTTCTTGGTTTTGGAGCTAGCGCTCGACGTGTTACGGGTTTCGCCGCTGACGACACTCAAGTGACGAGCGGCATCGATGCGAATAGCGCCGTCAGCCACCAAGGTGCTGCCGCGAATGCTGGTATCGCGACCACTGTCGATATCGATGGTGCCGCCACTCAGGGTGCTGCCCACTTCCTGCACCGAGCTTTGCTGCCCACCTTTGGCTTTGTTCTCCAAGGTGAACGAACCATTGGTGGCGAGGGAGTCGGTCAGGTGCCAGTTGAGCTTGTTGGACTTGCTGGCTTGACTGGACTGCTGGCTCTGCTGCGCCGTGCTGATGGCGATATCGCGCCCGGCATCCAGAAGAATGCCTTTTTCGGCATGGACCGCCGCGGCACGCAGCGTAATGTCGTTATCGGCCAACAACTCGACACTTTTGCCATCCAGGCTGGTGCTAGTCAGGCTGGTGTGTTCGCTGCTCTTGGTGCTGGCTTTGCTGGAAAACAACTTATTCTTGGATTTTCCGCTGGCTTGGCTGGCGGTGTTTTCCGCCGCGTCCAACAAAAGGTTCTGGCCAGCGTACAGAGTGATCGCCTCTGCGCTGCTCAACTGCGCGCCACGGGCAACGAGGTCGTTATTGGCCACCAGGGTCAGGTCGGAACCGGACTGAATGGATGTCGATACGGCTTGGCTGCTGGACGTCTCGGAGAGCGCGGATTTTTTGCTGCTAAACAGGCCCCCGCTTTTCTTTTTGGTGTAGGAGGAGCTCTGGTCGATGTTCTCCGCCGCCAACAAGCCGATGTCGTTCCCTGCGTAAAGGTAAGCCTCTCCACCGGCTTTCAGTTTGCTGGCGACCAGGGCCATGTCGCCCTCGGCGCTCATCAGCAAGTCGCCACCTGTTTCGATCTCCACGCCCTGCTGGCGAGCGGCCGTGCTTTCTTTACGAACCGTCTTGCTGCTGCTTCCGCCGAACGATCTTTTCTTCTTTTGGGATTTCTCGTAGTAGCTGTAATCCTGGTCCGCCTCAGCCAGTAGGCTTACATCGTTCCCCGCGTAGAGCTGGGCGTCCCCACCCGCCTTCAGGCGGCTCGCGCTCACCGTCAGGTCGTTGTCGGCGCTGATCAGCAGATCGCCGCCGGCTTCGATTTCGGACGCCTGCTGGCGAACGGTCAGGTTTTCCTTGTTGATGGTTTTACGGCTGCCGCGCTTGTAGCGGTACTCGCTATCGCTTTCGTTGGCAGCCGATGCGATGGTCACGTCGCCGGCGGCGGTCAGGGCAATGTCGCCCCCCGCCTTGACCTTGCTGGCGACGACGGTCAGGTCCTGGCCCGCTTCGACCGCCAGATCCCCACCCACCTGCACATCGCTGCCGTACTGGGTGACGGTCGAGTTGTTCCAGTAGTGGCGCTTGTCCTTGCGCATCAGACCGTCTTCGGCCTGGGCGGCGCCGAGCACCACGTCGCCGCCGGCGCTGAGATCGGCGTTGCCACCGGCGCTGAGGGCGCCGCCGATGTTGCGCAGGTCGCCGCCGGCGGACATCTCCAGCTTGTCGGCCGCTTCGAAGCGCGCCGCCTTGTCCACCACGCTGGTGGTCTGGCTGTAGCCTTTGCCGCTGCGCTGATCCTGGGTGATGGTGCGCTCGTTGCTGATGTCGCCGGTGAGGGCGATGGCGCTGACGTTGCGGCCGTTGATGATGCCGCCCTGGGCGTTGCGAATGCTGTCCATGGCCAGCAGCGAGACGCGCTCGCCGGCTTGCACCAGGCCCTTGTTCTCGATGTTCTGGGCAGTGAGGTCGAGGTTGCGACTGGCGCGCAGGGTACCGCTGCTCTTCAGCTCGCCGCCGCTGATCAGGGCCAGGTCCTGGCCCTGGATCAGCGCGCCGTTGGGCGCTAGGCGGTCATTGGCCTGGGCCAGGTAGAGCACTGGTACCAGCACCTTCTGGCCGAGCACTTCGCGCTCCTCCATCCACACGATGTCGTGGGTCAGTGCCGCCACCTGTTCTGCGGTCAGGCGGATGCCGACCGAGAGGCTCAGCGCTTCCTTGCTGGCGATGGCGTTGTCCATCAGGTAGCGGAACATCGCTTCGTCCGAGGCCAGGCCATCGAGGAAGCGCTTGCCGGTGCGCGCGACCACTGCCTGCTGGATCAGCCGCTGCTCGTAGAGGCCGTCGCCCAGGCGTTTCCAGCTGGCTTCGCTGTCGTAGCCGAGCTTGTCCAGCAGGTAACTGCTGTTGAGGAATTGCTTGAGGTTGGTCAGCGCCGGGTCGGTCACCACCAGGTAGGGGTGGCCGGGGTCGGTGGCGAGGTGGAACAGGCCGTACTGCCCCTGGGGCAGGGTGAAGCCCGGCAGGTCCAGCGGGTCGACGGCCTGCTGGCGGGTGTCGGCCGGCAACTGGGCGTTGAGCGTCACCAGCAGCGGCTGGCCGCTACCGTTGACCTGGGTGGACTGGGTCTTGTCGGCGCCCGCCTGGGGCGCCTGGTTGTCCAGCACCGAGGCGTTGCTGATCGACTGGCTGGCCTGGATGCTGACATTGCCGCCGGCCTGGATGATGGCCGGGGCGCCGCTGCCGGTGCTGTTCTGGGTCTCGATATCGCTGACCAGGGCCCACTGGTAGTAGGCGCTGGGCAGGGTCTTGGGCAGCGCCTGGGCGTTATAGGGGTAGACATAGGCATCGCGGAAGCGCTCGTCGGTGCCGTCGGTCACGCGCCCGGTGTTGAAGCGCCGCACCCTCTGGCTGGTGCCGGTGGCGGCGCCGGTGTTTTCCAGGGTGGTGGCGGTGATGTCGATATCGCCACTGGCGCTCAAGGTGCTGAAGCGGTTGACCACCGCGCCGGCCCGCACGTCCAGGTCACCGCCGCTGTGCAGGCGCGCGGCGGGCGAGTCCTTGTCCGGGTCGACGACGATGTTGAACGACTCGGTGGCAACGTAGTCGACGTTGTGGTGATCGCCGCTGCAGTCGTAGCAGACCACGCTGACACTGCCGGCGGTCTGGGTCTTCTTGGTGGCGAACTGTTCCTTGCGGTTGATCAGGCTGGTGGCGCGCAGGCTCATGTCGCCGGCGGACTCGATGCCGCCCGAACGGTTTTCGATCAGGCTGGCGAAGCTGCCGGCCTGGTCCTTGGCCACGCTCAGCCAGCCCAGGCTGTAGAGGTCGCCATAGAGATTGGTGAGGCTGTCGGTCAGCAGTTGCATGTTGCTGCCGCTGAACAGCAGGCCGCGCTCGTTATGAATCGTCGCAGCCTCGACATCCACCACGCCGCTGGCACCCAGGGTGCCCTGGGTGGTCAGGCTCGCGGCCTTGATCGCCAAGTCACCCGATGCGGTCAGGGTACCGGCGTTGCTCAGCGCGCCGGTTGTGTTGATCTGGCCATTACCGCCGCTGCGCACCTCGGCACCGGCGTCCATCCGCGCGCTGTCGGCGGTGAAGGTCAGGGCGGACTGGCTGAGCAGTTTGCCGGCGCCGCTGTAGGCGCCGGTCAGGGTCAGGTTCAGTGCGCCGTCGGTCTCGAGGCTGCCGTCGTTGTGCCAGGTGTCGCCGGTGGCGACGATGCTCTCGGCGGAGAGCAGTTTGCCGCTGGCGGTCTGGGTGAAATTGCGCACATCGAGGGTGATCTTCTGCGCTTGCAGCTCGCTGCTGTTGAACCAGTCAGCGACGTTCAGCTGCAGCACGCCGTTGGTGAAGAAGCGCCCGCCGGCGTTGCCGACGTCGGCCAGCGCCAGGTTGAAACCCTGGTCGCCGACATGGCGCACGCTGCCGGCCTGGTTGCTCAGGCCCTGGCTGGTCAGGCTGAAGGTGCCGTTGCCGATTTCCACCAGGCCGTTGTCGTTGTCGAACTGGCCGGCGATGGTGAAGCTGCTCTGGCTGCCGGCCGCGCCGCTCAGGGCGCGCAGTTTGCCGCTGGCGTTGCTGACGCTGCCCGCTTGCAGGTCGAGGGTGGTGGTGGATTCGACCAGGCCGCGGGTATTGGTCAGTGCGCCGTCGATATCGAGGGTGATGCGCTCGGCGCCGACGATGCCGTCGCTGTTGTCCAGGCCGGCGGCCGTGACGGCCAGGCCGGTCTTGGCGGTGAGGCGGCCGCGCTGGTTGTCGAGCTGGCCGGCGACCAGGGTCTGTGCGGCCTGGGTGGCGACCAGGTCGCCGTCGGCGTTGTTCAGCTGCTGGGTCGCGGTGAGGTCGATTGCATCGGCCTGGATGCGGCCCTGGCGGTTGTCGGTGGTGGCGCTGGTGACAGTCAGCGCGCCGCCGTTGGCGATGAGCTGGCCCTCCTGATTGTCCAGCGTGTCGACGTTAAGGGTGAGCGCGCCGTTGCCGGCAGTGACCTGGCCTTGGCGGTTGTCCAGCGTCTCGGCCGTCACCTTGAGGTTGCCGGTGTCCGCGTGCACGGTGCCGTTCTGGTTGAGTACTTGCTTGGCCTGGAGCGTCAGGCCGCCGGCCTTGCTCAGGACAAGGCCGTCGGCGCTGTTGTCCAGGGTTTCGTCGAGGGCGATGTCGAGGGTCTGGTTGCTGGCCAGGGTGCCGGCCTGGTTGTTCAGCTCGCCGCCGCGCAGGGTCAGGGCCTGCTGGCCGATCAGGGTGCCGCCGGCGTTGTTCAGGGTCTGCGCCTTGAGGCTGGCGTTGCCGGCGCTGACCAGGGTGCTGCCGGCGTTGTCGAGGGTCTGCAGGTCGGTGCTCAGGCGGCCGTGGGCGACCACCTGGCCGCGGTTGCTGAGGGTGCCACCGTTCAGTTCGAGGGTGCTGGCGGCGTTCAGGCTGCCATCGGCCTGGATGCCGGCTTCGAGCACGCCGGCGTTGTCCAGTTGGTTGGCATTGACCTTGAGATCGCCGCCGCTGGCCAGGCTTTGCGTCACCGCCACGCGCTCGGCGTGCAGCTCGGCGTTACGCCCGGCATAGGTCTTCTCGCCCAGTTCGATGGTCTCGGCCTTGAGGGCGATGTCCCGGCTGGCCGCGGTCTGCGCCAGGCTCAGCTGGCCGTTGGCGTCGATCTGGATGTCCCCGGCGCTGGCGGCGAGGTCGCCGGCCAGTTTCACGCCGACGCCGGCTTCGG